>JAYSVA010000325.1:0-19384 GCA_043718785.1 Hyphomicrobiaceae bacterium | reverse complement strand
AAACGCATGGGTGTCCAACAGAAGTTTCATGCATTTTCCCCGTACCAATCGCGCAATTCCTGCTCATCCATCGGCTCCATCAAACGCTGAGGGACGCGCATGACCCCGCGCAAATGGCCGAGCTTGCGCTTGGTTTGCAGCGGCACAAATGGCTCCATCGTATCGGTGACACGGGGGGCTGTCAGATCGGGTTCGCGCGGCACCCGCAGCAGCTTGACGGTGCCGAGCTTGGGGTCGGTGATGCGCACGTCCTCGCCACGGGCGGCGCGTGCCATCAGATCTTCCAGATGGTCTTTCGCCTCGGCTAGATTGACGTCGTCCATGGAACCTCCTTGACTTTTTACGCAGTAATTTCGTGCTCATCGCCGTCTGCTGTTCCAGTCGCCCCCTGCGGATGATCGAACCAGGCAAATAGTAGCAGTCCCGCTGCAAACCCACCAAGATGGGCCTCCCAGGCGATCCCCCCTTCAGAGATCAGTTTGCCGAGGCCCAGCCCGAGTAGCAGGTTTAAGCCGACCATCGAACCGATCATAATGAGTGCGCGGCGATCCTGGAATACGTCCCTCAACGGTGCACGCGGAATTGCCGCTGGATTTTCCCTCAGCTCAGGGCCGCGCCGCTGGTTAATGGCCGCAAACATGAAGCGCACCACCGCGCCCATCAGGCCCGAAACCGCGCCGGAAGCCCCAATGACCGGCTGCGCCAAACCTGGATTGGCCGCCCAGAACGCCAACGCGCCAGCAATTCCTGATACAATGAAGAGGCTGAGAAACCGCAGTGCCCCGACCCGCCGCGCAACGATGCTGCCGATCGCTAGCAGCCAGGCGCTGTTGATCAGCAGATGCGCGGCGTCAGCATGGACGAACTGATGCGTGATGAATGATGTGACTGCAGCGAGCTCGCCACCCGGTAGGGTTGCACCAAATTCCGAAAACCGTGCTGGGATGAAGGATAATGCCAGAACCCACCACTGCTCCTGAGCATCTGTCAGCAATTGTCGCAACAGATGCACCACCATGAGGCAGCCGAGAACGACCACAACACTGAACGGCGCATTGAACATCGGTTGCGCCTCCGGCGGCACCGGACGCTCTGGTGAGCGCCGTTCGTCGCCACCGCCTGCCCCTTCTTGACCTGCCACTTGCTCTCCTTTGGTTCCGTGCCGCATTTGCGTGCCGGATCTTAAGCTTGCGTCTCAACCATAAGCCGGAAAAGCCGGTGTCGCGCCAAGTTGCGCTGTAAACATGGCACGGAAGCTGCTCCCTCTCCCGACACAGGTGAGGCTTTGCCGCAACATGCGGCGGCGAGGGCTCCAAAACAAGCCTTAAGAACAAGACGGCAGCCCGAAATGAAGCAGCGCACCACCCAAACTCTCTTTGCCTATTGGAATGAGGTCCGCGCCGGCCGAATCGCCCCGCGCCGCTTCGAAATTGAGCCGTCGCGCATTGGCAGCATCCTATCCGAGACCTTTATTTTGGAGCGCATCAGCACGCTAGAGCATAGCGGCCTTGCCGCGGTGCCGCCTGCCAGTTCCACCCAACCCCGGCCGGAGCTGCGCTCCGCCTACCGTTATCGGCTGGCTGGCACCAAACTGTGCGAGCAATTCGGCGATGACTTCCGGGGCCAGGACTTCCTTGACGACTGGGACCTAGACGACCGGGCAACGCTGGAGCAGACACTCAACGGCATGTCAGAACGGGGGGGCGTTGGTGTCATGACGTTTGAAGCCTCAACCAACCCAGGTGCCGGTCGCGCATCGAGTCGCAAACGGTTGACTTTCGAAGCCCTCTTGCTGCCGCTGGTCCACACGACTGACAGCCTCGACCGGTTTCTCGGCTGTATGAGCCCGATTGATGAGCCAGCGTGGCTCGGCTCCGAACGGTTAGTCGACAAGGCACTGCTCCGTTGCGAGCTGATCTGGCCGGATGGCCGCCCCTATCCTGTCGTTGAAAAAACTCGCGAGCAAACCCCGTTTCTCGCTGAAATCCGCAACGCTCGCCTCGTCCGCTCGGAACGCCGTCAATTCCGCGTTTACGATGGCGGTTTGTCCAAAAACCCGCAAAAGCCGACAGCGTGACGCTGGCTGCGGAGCCTGCACCGCATTGACCTGACGGCAGCTGCTTGCCAGAGAAGGGCGTGCCCAGCGGTTGGGCCTGCCTGCGACGGAGTGCTGCCCGCAACGATGCCGACGGTTCCCCCGCCACTGCATGCGATTTCCCATCGCCTGACCGACATCCCCCGCCGCATCCGGGCGTGGCGCGGTCGGTTGCGCGCGTCGCCGTCCTGGACCGTCGCGGTTGCCGTCATCGTCGCGCTGATGGTCCTGCCACTCTTGACGATCATCTGGCTCGCGCTGTTTCCACCCTTGAATGGCGTCAGTACCTGGCCGCATCTGCTGCGGACGGTGCTACCGAGCGCTATTTTGAAGACGGCGTTGCTGCTGACCGGCGTTGGCGGGGTCACGCTGCTGGTCGGCACCGCGTGCGCCTGGGTCGTGACGATGTACCGGTTTCCCGGACGCGACTTGGTCGATCGCTTGCTGGTCATCCCACTAGCAATGCCAACCTACATCGTCGCCTATTGCTATGTTGAGCTGCTGGACTACGCCGGTCCCATCCAGACGGGTCTGCGGGCGTTGTTCGGATGGCAGTCAACCAAGGATTATTGGTTCCCGGAAATCCGCTCGCTTGGCGGGGCCGTGTTCGTACTGGCGGCGGTGCTCTACCCCTACATCTATCTTTCAGCGCGGGCGAGCTTCGTGCAGCAATCAGTGTGCGCGCTGGAAGTGGCCCGCACTCTCGGGCAGACGGCCGTCGGCGCGTTCTGGACGGTGGCATTGCCGCTGGCACGGCCCGCCATCGTTGCGGGCGTCGCGCTGGTGCTGATGGAATGCCTGAATGACCTCGGCGCCGTACAGCATCTGGGCGTCGAAACTCTGACCGTCGCGATCTACACAACCTGGCTCCAGCGCGGCAGCCTTGCCGGCGCGGCGCAGATTGCCGTGCTGCTGCTTGGTGTTGTCGCAGCGCTGTTCTGGCTTGAGCATTCGTCCCGTGGCCGCGCTGGATTTCAACACACCACCGGGCGCTACCGGTCCATCCCGTTTTCACGACTGGAGGGCTGGTGGAGCGTGACAGCGGTCACCGCCTGCGCCTTGCCGTTTGTGCTCGGCTTCCTGCTGCCCTGCTCCATGCTGCTGCGTGACGCTGTCCGATATGCGCCCGAAGCAATTGCTGGCGGGCTGTGGCCTGCGGCGCGCAATAGCGTGTTGCTGGCTCTGATGGCAGCTGGAACCGCCGTCATTCTAGCGACGATTTTGGCCTATGCTGGACGGATCGCGGCCAACGGCTTCACCCGGCCTGCCGTACGTCTCGCAGGGCTCGGATATGCCGTTCCCGGCACGGTGCTGGCAATTGGCATCATTCTGCCGTTAGCCGGACTGGATAACCGCATCGACGCGATGGCGCGTGCGGCCTTCGGCGTATCAACGGGTTTGCTGCTGTCGGGGTCTGCGGTCGCGCTAGTATTCGCCTATACGGTGCGGTTTCTCAGCATGGCGCTCGGCACGGTCACAGCAGGCCTTCAGCGGATCTCGCCCAACCTCGATGCTGCCGCCCGCACCCTTGGCGTCGGTGCCTTCCGGGCCCTGCTACGCGTGCACTTGCCCATGCTATTGCCAGCACTCGGCACTGCCGGATTGCTGGTGTTCGTCGAGACGATGAAGGAATTGCCTGCCACCATTCTGATGCGGCCATTCAATTTCGAAACACTCGCAACGCTGGTCTACAACCGCGCGGCGCTTGAGCAATTCGAAGAGGCAGCACTCGCCGCGCTGCTAATTGTCGCTGTCGGCCTGATCCCGGTACTGGCCCTGCATCGGGCCGTCGCAGGCGGCAGAACCGGTCAAAACTAAAAACGCGACATCGCCACGTCGCCAATGTCCGTTCCGACATGGCGAGTTGGCGACGTCACGATTTGCCGATTTGCCTACAGGCGATAACGGATCTGATCGGTCCAATAGCGCTCCAGGCGGACCAGCGCTTTGTTCAACGAATGGAACTCGTCGCCGGATACTTGAGCAACCGTTTCAACCGATGTCAGCTGGCGCTGATAGAGCTTTTTGACCACGGCGCAGGCGTCATGACCTTTCTGGGTCAGGCTGACGCGAACCGATCGGCGGTCCGTTTCGCTGCGCTTATAGTGGATGTAGCCCATGTCGACGAGCTTCTTCAGGTTGTACGACACGTTGGAGCCGAGGTAATACCCACGGGTCTTCAACTCGCCAGCCGTCAGTTCGCTTTCGCCAATGTTGTACAGCAGCAGGGCCTGCACGCTGTTGAGGTCGGCACCACCGGTGCGGTCGAACTCGTCCTTGATCACATCAAGCAACAGGCGATGAAGCCGTTCAATCAATCGCAGTGCTTGAAGGTATTCGGTGCGGAACGCTTCGTCCACAACGGGTGCCCGATGCCGGGGCATTTCCAACGCAATACTCATACTCGTAGCCTCATTGACCTGTTCGGTGCTTGCTCAAATACATGAGCCTCCCATTTCCGGGTTGAAGGTCAGACTACGCGTCATGTGTTAATGTTTACCCTAAAAGACATAGTAAACTTAGGGTTACGCTTTTGCTCAAATTGAACAACACCTGATTTGGTAAGGCCGAAAGCGCCGTAGACGTAAACAAACGCTTAGTGCCACACGGCCTCCCTAGGCTTTCGCGACCTGCATTTCCTGACGTGTCGGCAACTGCAATTCATCATTCGGATCGAAGTGAAACAACCGCTCGATCATGCCGGGCGTGACGTCAGCGACCGCGCTCGGTTGCCAGCGCGGGGCCTGATCTTTGTCGATCAGAGTGGCCCGAACCCCTTCCGCAAAGTCAGGTGCCTGCAAACAACGCACGGCTAGCCGATAGTCTAACATCAGTGTCTGGCGCAGATCCATCGCCACAGCCGCCCGCAAATGCTTCAAAGTCAGCACCAACGACAGCGGCGAGCGCTTCACGAGCTCAGCTAGCACCACCTGCGCCCACTCCACTTGCTCACCATCCTCCGCACTCAGCTTGGCAAGAATGGCGGCGATGGTCGGAGCGCCAAAGCAGCGATCAATGACATCGCGCAGCGTCGGAAGCGAGCCAGGGCCCGGATCTTGATGCAGCCCATCCAGGATCAGGTCGACAGGTTCGGCCTCCGCCAGCCGTGCCTCAATATCCGAAAACGCCTCAGCAGGCACACAATGCGTCACGAGGCCAAGCGCCAAAGCATCAGCCCTGCCGATGCGCCGCCCGGTCAACGCCAAATAGGCACCGACAGCGCCGGGCATGCGGGAGAACGCATGAATGACGCCATCATCGGGGAATAAGCCGATGGCCGTCTCGGGCATGGCAAACTGGTAACCGGGACCAGCAACTCGGTGCGTGCCGTAGAGCGACAAACCAACGCCTGATCCGACGACGAGCCCGTCGATCAACGCGACGTGCGGCTTCGAGAAGCACTCAAGCCGCCAGTTCAGCGCAGACTCTTCGGCGAGCGAACGGCGTGCCGCGGCCATATCGGACGCGGCCAGCTCAACCAGTTCACGCAGATCGCCACCCGCACAGAAGGCTCTGCCGCCCGCAGACTTGAGGATCACCACATAAATGTCAGGATCGCGTGCACTTTTTATCAGTGCTTCGGCTACCACTTTTCGCATGGCCGTCGTCACCGCGTTCAGTGCTTGCGGGCGCTGGAGTGACAGGACCATAGACACCCCACGCCGCGCTAAACTGATGTCGCCGTTCGGCAGCGCCGAGTTAGTGCCGCCGCGTGTCCCACCCAACAACACTTCTGGTGATTTCATGTTATCCCCAAATCGATCAAACCGAGCAAACGCACGCTCCATCGAATGATTCGAGCGGTCGTTGTCAAGTTGCGCACACCCCGCATTTTGAACTCTTGTTTCAACAAACTCCCACATATACAACCCCTTGCAATCGAGTAATTATAGTTGTGTGATTCGAGATTGCCGATCTTCGCTTCCTTGTTCTGCGTCTGGTGTCGTCGCGATCCCCCATAGGAAAGTCTCCCATGCGAGGTCTGTGCCGCGATCGGTCTTTCTTGACCGCCGTGCTGTTAGGCAGTGGCTTATTAGTCGCTACCGCTACGTTTGCTGATGCCAACGATCCAGCTTCGGGGCATAGCGAGGCGGAATGGCCGCTTCGGACATTCGCGCAACCAGCCTTTCGACCTGATTTTGCAGCAATGACTGCGACGATTGTGGCGGAACCACCGCCCATAGTGGCGGCGCCACACCAGGGCAACGTGTCGGCAACCGTGCCGGGCCACGCCACACCGGCCACTGCTCCAAACGCCGTGTTGGCACGTGTGAAACCTCCACTTGTACGAGCGGCCCAACCAACGCTTGCACCGACACTGCCGGCGAGCGCCGCGAATTCACCACCAAAATTACGGTTAGACTCGAGCTGGCCAAAGACGGTGCCGCAAGCGAGGGCAGAGGCCGAAGCGGCGGCCAGACCGAATGGCGACCCGTCCGACGCCTACACTGCCCAAGAAATTGCTACAGCCAAAGCCCACTGTGCGGTTGTGCTCAAGGGACTTGACGCCGTCGCCGTTCCTGAGGAGCCGATACGCCAAGGCAACTGCGGCACCGCTGCGCCATACCAGCTCATTAGTGTTGGTCGCGGTCCGCAGCAGGTGACATTCAGTCCTCCAGCGATTGTCACGTGCGATATGGTCGCGGCCTTAGCGACGTGGATCAAAAATGATCTGCAGCCTTCTGCTCGTCGCCACCTTGGTAGCCCGCTCGCGAAAGTCGAGACCATGAGCTCTTATTCCTGCCGCAACGCCTACGGGCGAAAGCGCGGCAATCTCAGCGAACACGGGCGGGCCAACGCGCTAGATATCCGCAGTTTCGTGACCGCCGCCCAATCTGAGAGCGAAGTTCTGGCGCACTGGGGGCCGACTATTCGTGACGTGCGGTCACAAGTCGCCGCTGCGAAAGCCGCGGCTGACAAGGCGACGGCAGAGCGGGCAGTTGCGGCAGCCAGAGTACCACTACGCAGTACCGTTCCGCCTGGCGCTCCTGACGCGTCTACAACCACAGGTACGAGCGTGGCAGGTGCCGTTGGCACGATGATCGGCAGTGTGCCGGATATTGCGTCTCGGTTGCCAGGCATTAAAAGCGATACCGGTCTTGGATGGACGCCGCCGAACCGTCTTGGCGGGCCAAAACAGGCTGACAAGGCGGCCGCAGAGACTGCTAAACAAGCGGGCGGCAACCACATTGGCCGGACTCAGTTCTTGCGGGATGCACACACCAGTGCCTGCAAAATCTTCGGCACAGTGCTCGGCCCCGAGGCTAACGACGCCCACAAGAACCATTTCCACGTCGACATGGCCGAGCGTGCCAACAACAGCCATTTTTGCGAATAATGAGCAGCGGCGGCACCCGCCAAACCATTGCCGGGCAGCGTTAGGCTCGCCATCGGCCACTGGTGACACGGGTTAGTCCCAAGATGGGTTTAACATACAGATAGGTCATCGCGCGGATGCTTTGGCCACCGTGGATGGTCACCTCATGCATGTCGCGAACATATTCGTTGTCGGCGTGCGGATCGGTGGAGATCATCTCGTACTCGTCAAGCCAAGGCAATGTTTTGGCGGGATCCGACAGCAGCAGAAGCTCCCCATGCACCACATCGTCAGGCCCGGTGCTGGCGGCCATACCAGGATATTGGCCTAGTTCGTAGAGGCGGCCGCGCGTCGTCGCGGGCAAGCGCAGTGGACCACACTCAGCCATCAGGCGGGTCCGAGCGACTTGGCCATAGCTGCCGACGGCCGTCGTCATCAGCGTGCCATAGACGAACAGTCGCTGGCTCGCCGGTGCCTGCAACAGTTCGGTCAAAGCCTGTCGATCTGCCGCCCGTTCAGTCGTCATCGTCCCAGTCGTCATCGTCCCAGTCACGGCCATAGCGTCCATCCTCAGATTGGTATTCTCAATCAGTAATGGATCAACAGAGATAAATGCAACCATAAGTTGCAACAATCACCCCGTCATCCGCGCCAACGTCGCCTCATCGACCTCAAAGTTGGAGAACACGGTCTGCACGTCATCGTCTTCTTCGAGTGCGTTGATCAGCTTCATCACGGAGTTTGCTCCGTCCTCATCGACGTGCGTTGACAGTGTCGGCTTCCAGATCACCTTGGTGGTCGTCGCTTCGCCGAGCTTGGCTTCAAGCGCGCCAGCCACAGTGCCGAGGCTGTCGAACGAGCACACGACCGTGTGGCCGTTCGCATCCGACACGCAGTCATCTGCGCCGGCCTCAATCGCCACTTCCAGCACGGCATCGGCCGAGCCGACCTCCGGCTTGTAGACGATTTCGCCGACGTGGTTGAACATGTGCGACACTGACCCGGTCGAGCCGAGGTTGCCGCCGTGCTTGGTGAACAACGCCCGCACCGCCCCGCCTGTGCGGTTGCGATTGTCGGTCAGCGTCTCGACGATGACGGCGATGCCGCCCGCCGCATAGCCCTCGTAGCGCATCGCCTCATAGGCCTCGCCCTCGCTGCCCGAGGCCTTCTTGACGGCGCGCTCGATGTTGTCACGCGGCATGTTTTCCGCCCGTGCCAGCTGGATCGCCAACCGCAGCCGCGCATTCATGTCGGGGTCCGGCCCGCCCGCCTTCGCCGCCACCGTAATTTCGCGCGCCATCTTGCCAAAGATCTTCGACCTGATCTTATCCTGCCGCCCCTTGCGGTGCATGATGTTCTTAAACTGTGAATGTCCGGCCATGGCCGCCTCGTGCTTCGTGCTGCTGCGTCGGGAATGATCGCCTATATACGCCCGGTTCGCGGGGGAATCCAAGCCTAGCAACAGCCCATCAAGGCACGCTCTTCGTGCGTTCGGGGATGCAGAAGTCGAAGTCGCAACCGTCTTCGGCTTGGGTGACGGTGTTGAAATAGAGCTGGTTGTAGCCGCGGCGGCCTTCTCCGGTTGGCGCAGGCGGCAGGGCTTTGCGACGTTTGGCCAGTTCGGCTTCGTCGACCAGTAGATCGATGCGGCGACCGGCGGTGTCGAGCTTGATGCGATCACCGGACTTCACCAGCGCCAACGGCCCACCGAGGGCTGCTTCCGGCGAGATATGCAGCACGATGGTGCCGAAGGCGGTGCCGCTCATCCGCGCGTCAGAAATGCGCACCATGTCCTTGACGCCCGCCGCCAACAGCTTCTTCGGAATCGGCAGGTAACCGGCCTCCGGCATGCCGGGTGCGCCTTTCGGTCCGGCGTTCTTCAGCACCAGGATGTCATCAGCCTTGACGTCGAGGTCGGGGCTGTCGAGGCGCGCCGCGAGATCGGCCAGGTTTTCGAACACCACGGCGCGGCCTTCATGCTGCAATAAATGTTGAGCCGCCGCAGCCTGTTTTATCACCGCGCCGTTGGGGGCTAGGTTACCCCGTAGGATCGCCATCGCCCCGCCCTTGTAGATGGGGGTGGCAAATGGCTTGATCACCGCTTGCTCAAAGGGTGCCGGCGCGGCGTCAATGTTTTCGCCCAGCGTCTTGCCGGTGACGGTCATGCAGCTGAGGTCGAGCTGATGCTTCAGCTCACGCAGCATCGGTGGCAAGCCGCCCGCATGGTGCAGGTCCTCCATGTAGCCCTGGCCCGTCGGCTTCAGGTCGATCAGCACCGGCGTCTCGCGGCCCATTTTATCGAACTTCTCAAGGTCAACCTTGACCCCGATACGCCCAGCAATCGCGGTGATGTGGATCAGCGCGTTGGTCGAGCCGCCCGCCGCCAGCACCACGCGCAGCGCGTTGGTGATCGCCGCAGGCGTCATGATCTTGTCGGGCGTCAGGCCCTCGGCGGCCATGGCGACGGCGCGTTTTCCCGTCTGCTCGGCGGCGCGGCGGCGTTCGGCCATGACGGCCGGGATGCACGACGTGCCGGGCAGCATCATGCCCATGGCTTCGGTGGCCAGCGCCATCGTGCTGGCCGTGCCCATCACGCCGCAAGTGCCGACGGTGGGCGCCAGCTCGCCGTTGATCTCGTTGATCTGCTGTTCGTTCAGTTCGCCACCACGAAATTTACCCCAGAAGCGTCGACAATCCGTGCACGCGCCGAGCCGTTCGCCGCGCCAGCTGCCCGCCATCATCGGCCCGGTCACCAACATGATCGCCGGGATGTTGGCGCTGGCAGCCCCCATCAGCAGCGCCGGCACAGTTTTGTCGCAGCCGCCGAGCAGAATGACCGAGTCCATTGGTTGCGCCCGTATCATCTCCTCGGTGTCGATGGCCATCAAGTTGCGCAGATACATCGACGTCGGATTAGCGAAGCTCTCCTGAATGGAAATCACCGGAAACGGCACGGGAATGCCGCCCGCCAGCATGACGCCACGCTTCGCCGCCTCGATCAGATCCGGACTGTTGGCATGACAGGCATTGTAGCCCGAGCCCGTATCGACAATGCCGACAATCGGCCGGTCGAGCGCGTCATCGGTATAGCCGAGCGCCTTGATAAACGCCTTGCGCAGAAACACCGAGAACGTCGCATCGCCATAGTTGGCGAGGTTGCGGCGCATACCAGTTGCAGTGGCGGCGGCGGCTGGCTTCTTCGGTGCTTTGGTCATAACGCGGGCCCATAATCGATGGCGTTGAGAAACGGAGGCTTCCCGGTTAAACGGTTGCAGCCATTTCGTAAACCATCGACCAAGGCAAACGTTACGTCTTCAAGCCCTGTTTCCAATCGAGCCGGAGGCGGCGAGCTCCAGCAGCAGCGCCATCGTCACTTTGCCAGAGCAATTGTAAGGGTTGAGCGCCACGGTCTCCGAGTACTTCAGAACAATACCGGGATTGATGGTCTCGATGTTCACCTTGCCCATGGTCCAGTTGCTGAACCGGCGCTCAGAGACCTCCTCGAAATCGAGCAGGCGGACGTCGGTGTGGCGATCATCCCGAACGATGGCGTTGAACAACTCGCAAACTGCGTCGCGGCCGCCTTCCAGCACCTGGACGAAAATGTGGTCCTGATAACAGAGCAGGCCAGTAATGCCGCGCGCCGGATTGTTGAGGCGGGATTTCTCAAGAATTGGTTCCAGCACGTCGGGGGTCAGCGGTTTCGTGGGACGGCTGACATAGAGACAACGGACGAGCATGACGACCTCAGGTGGTTCAGTTTTTTGCGTTCATGGCAATCAGCGACAGGAACTCACGGCGCAGCGCCGGATCTTTCAGAAATGACCCGCGCATGACGCTGTTGACCATCTTCGACGAGGTATCTTTGACGCCCCGCCAATGCATACAGAAGTGATCCGCTTCCATCACCATGGCGAGGCCGTCGGGCTTGACCAGATCGATCAGCAGGTCGGCCATCTGCGTGATCGCCTCCTCCTGAATTTGCGGGCGGCTCATGATCCATTCGGCGAGGCGAGCATACTTTGACAGGCCGATCAGATTCGAGTGCTGGTTCGGCATGAGGCCGATCCACAGTTTCCCCATGATCGGACAGAAATGGTGGCTGCAGGCACTGCGCACCGTGATCGGGCCAACGATCATCAACTCGTTTAGGCTGGATGCGTTGGGGAACTCCGTCACGGCAGGGGCTGGAACGTAGCGCCCGCGGAACACTTCGTTCAGGTACATTTTTGCGACGCGACGCGCGCTATCTTGGGTGTTGTGGTCGCTCTCGGTGTCGATGACGAGGCTGTCGAGCACGCCCTTCATCTTCGCCGTCACTTCCTCCAGCAACGCATCCATTTCGCCGGGTTCAATGAATTTCGCGATGTTGTCGTTGGCATGAAACCGCACCTTGGCTTTCTTCAGTCGCTTGCGGATGGTTTCAGAAACAGGCGGTGGGCTGCCCTTGACTGGTAGTTTGGTGGTGTCATCCATGCGAGATCTCATATGCAGCGAGAGGTGACCAGTGGTGCCAATTCAAGCATCATAACCATCGGCGTCATACCGCAGATACGCCCCCGTGTCTGGCTCGGATCGAATTGCCCGAAGCCGTCAGTCAGGGCATGGTGGCAACCGTGACCCACTTCATTTACCTGGGAGCCCAATTATGCGTCATGTCACCCTGCCAAACGGCCGCCGTGTTCCAGCCCTTGGCCTGGGCACCTGGCACATGGGCGAAGACAGCAGCCGCCGCGCCGCCGAAGCTGCCGCTTTGCGCACCGGGCTCGACCTCGGACTAATGCTCATCGATACTGCGGAAATGTATGGCGACGGCGGCGCCGAGGAAGTCGTTGGCGATGCTATCCAGGGGCGGCGCAATCAGGTTTACTTGGTCAGCAAAGTCTATCCACACAATGCCTCACTGAAAGGCACCATCACCGCCTGCGAGCGCAGCCTGAAACGATTGAAAACCGACCATCTCGACTTGTATCTACTGCACTGGCGCGGCCAATATGCACTGGCCGACACGGTTGCCGCGTTCGAGCGACTGAAGAAAGAGGGCAAAATCGGCGGCTGGGGCGTCTCCAACTTCGACGTCAGCGACATAGCCGAGCTGCGGCGCGTGGTGTCGGCCTCGCCCTGCCTGACCAATCAGGTGCTCTACCACCTCGGCAGCCGCGGCATTGACTGGGAGCTGCTGCCCAAGTCTGTTGCAGTTGGCGGCACCATCATGGCGTATTCACCCCTCGGACAAGGTGCCATTCTCGGCAACGCAGCGCTTGCCAACATCGCCGCCAAATACAGCGTCACACCGGCAGCGGTAGCGCTGGCCTGGACACTGCGCCACAGCAATGTCATCGCCATACCGAAAGCGAGCAACCTGGCTCACGTCGAAGCCAACGCTGCGGCCGCCGATCTGGTGCTGGACGAGGCCGACCTTGCCAAGCTCGACCAAGCGTTCCCACCGCCGAAAAAGGCCACACCGCTTGGCATGCTTTGAGCCAACCTCAAGCGGTTTAGCCCAGCGTTAACCTTGGCCGGGTTATCTGTCGCTCGCGCCTGCATCACTGGCGCGACGGAGCTGGTCCGATGATGATCCTGCCGAACAGACTGGTTGCAGTTCTGCGCGACGCCGACTGGCTGAACGGTGACCGAGCCACCGGTTATTGCCGCGTTCTCGGCGGCATGCTGATGGTCCTCACCGTCGCCTGGGTTGTGATGTCCAAAGGTGGCATTGATGTCACGGGCAAGCCACTTGGTACCGATTTCATGAGCTTTTGGGCGGCATCCCGGCTGGCACTCGACGGGATGACGGCCGCCCCCTGGAACATCGCCGCTCACCACGCCGCGCAATCGGCAGTGTTCGGCCGCGATGTCGGGTACGCCGCCTTCTTTTATCCGCCAACATTTCTGCTGATGTGCTGGCCACTGGGGCTGTTGCCTTACCTCCCAGCGCTCGTGCTCTGGCTGATTGCCACGGGTGCCGCCTACCTTAAGGTTGTACGCGCCTTCGCCGACGAGCGCTTCAGCATGCTGCCAATCCTGGCGTTTCCAGCGGTGATGATCAACGCCGGGCATGGCCAGAATGGCTTCCTCAGCGCCGCCCTGCTTGGCGGCGGGGCGCTGATGTTGAACACACGCCCTGTTCTGGCTGGGCTCTGTCTCGGCAGCCTCATTTACAAGCCGCATCTCGGACTGGTCATCCCGGTGGCTCTCATCGCTGCCCGGCGCTGGCGGGTTTTCGCGGCGGCCACCGTTGCGGCCATTGGCACATGCGCGCTGTCGTATGCGGCATTCGGCGCCCCGGCCTGGCTGGCATTCCTTGAGCTTACCTCCTTGGCCCGCCAAACGCTGGAGCAGAGTATCGTTGGTGACGCCAAGATGCAGAGCGCGTTTGCAGCGATCCGGCTGCTCGGCGGCAACTTAGCCACAGCCTATGCGATGCAAGCGTTACTGGCGCTCGCCATCGGTGCGGCAGTGTTCCAGCTGCAGCGCCGCGCCTTTCGCTGTGCGGCTGAAGGGCCTGTGCTGGTAGCGGCAGCATTGCTCGCCAGCCCGTTTTTGCTGGACTATGATCTGACGTTGTTGGCTATCCCTCTCGCCTGGTGTGCCAGCGAAGGACTGCGGACCGGGTTCCGCCCCTACGAGAAAACCGTCTTGCTGGCCGGGTTTATCCTACCGCTGTTGTCACGGTCGTTCGCGACCTCATTGGGCTTGCCGCTGGCACCACTGGTTCTTTTAGCAGTATTCATGATCGTGTGGCGACGCGGTCTGCAGGCCGGTTCTGCCGCTCCGGCAACCGCTCGGCATCCCATTGCGGCCACACCACTCGTAAATCTATAGCTGCATCGTCATCCGTGGCCTTGATCGATTGCCGCGACGCACATACGTGAGGGGCCTGATTTTCATCATGTGGCGGCGCTCATCAGGCGCGCCCCCTTAACGGAGCAGGTCATGGCAGTCTCGAACTTTTCGATTTTCGAACACGATGACGCCGCCGACTGGATCGGCGCGTTTGAGTCCGATGGTCTCTCATCCGTCAAAGCGGCGCTGGAGCTGGTTGCTGAAGCGGATACCGGCAGTTACATCGAGATCGCCGATGCGGCCCCGGCGGTTGCCGCCGCCGAGATTGTCGCGGCCGCCCGCGACGATGATTCCTCGCGCCTGCCGAAAACCCTGAAGGCCGCCTTCAAGGAGCATCGCGGAGATGTTGAAGATGAAGATCTCGTCTCGGTCGCGCTGAAGGCCGTCCGACGCGTGCTCAAAAACTCGGAACTCAAGGACCAGTGGGACGAAGCTGGCGACGGCGAAGACTGGGCCGATGACGTGTCCGAACTGCTGGAACGTCTGAAGGGATAAGGCCCAATCGCCTGCGCGGGCCTGCGCTGTCATAGTCGTGCCACAGCGGACGGGTTGAATGCTGGTGGTTATCCACAGGGATCATCGGCGTCTGCGGGCACGGCAAGTATCAGAAGTTAAACCTTTTCCTTCATTCTGACGGATAGACGGACGCGTCCGCACGCGTTAACCTCGTGCTGGTATCCCGGCCGTTCAACTGGCCTTGGATTTGCAGCATCGGCTTGCGCGGTCTTGGGTTCCCCGAGATCGCTCAGGTTGTAGCCGCCCAAAACACAGTGCGGGCTGGTTCTCGGGACGGCAGTCGAAGGGGCGGACCAAATGGCGCACGAAAATGGCGCACCGTATGCGAGTTCGGACACCTCACCAGGTGACTTCCGCATTTTAGCGCCCGGCCAAGATTCAGGTCCCGGCGAAGTATCGCTGCAGCGCGCGACGTTGTCTGAGCGGATCGTCGCGCTGCCGCCGCCGAAGTCGATGGAAGCGTTCCGGACCAAGGTCAAAGTCAAGGCCCCAATCCCTGTGCAACTCTCGCCGGGCGGTGACGATCTCACACGAATCCGTGGCATCGATACGACGCTCGCGTCGCGGCTCGCAGCTATCGGTGTCAGCCGCTTCGCCCAGATCGCCGCGTGGGCGCAGACCGACGTCCAGAACATCAGCCAGATACTCGATCTTGGCCGCACGATCAGCCGCCAGAACTGGATTGAACAGGCAGCCCTCCTCAGTGGCCCGAGCCAGACAAACGCTAGAACCGCCAGCACATCTGCGGGTGCCGAGTTGCTAAACCCGCCACCGCAAGTGGCCCCAGCCGTCGACCAACAACCGCCGGTCGTGCCCGTTCCGGTCGTGCCGTTGCCATTGAACACAGGCATGCAGGAAACCCTGGGGCCGGATACGTGGCTCCAAGTGCCGGAGTTTGCGGTTCCGGTGCCATTTGTACCTGAGGCAGTAACACCTCAGGCAGTGCTGGCACCACCACCGACACTGCCATCAATGCTGCCACGGGTGATTACCGTTGACAGCCCCGGCGATGCCAAGTTTCATCAAGCGGTCGTGCACCTGATGCCTTTGGCCGTTCCGGCACCGCTATGGGCGCCAAGTGTGCCTGTGCCAGAAGTGCCGATGCCCACCCTGATCGTGCCGACGATACTAGTCGCAGCGGCGTCGGTGGCTGACCAAACACCGTTCCAAGTGCCCGTACCCGTGGTTGCGGAGCCGGTCCTGATTACTGCAGTGGTGGTGCCTTCTTTGGTTCCAATAGCGGAACGTGAGGCCAGCCCGCCGACACTGCCCGATGTGTCCCCGATTGCACCACTTGGTTTTGCGGCGGCCGAGAACCTCACCGGAACGAAATTTGATACGGAAGACGACATCCTTGCCACGCAGCTGCACGCCGCCGTGACAGCGGCGGCCGATGATCGCGCCGTGGCGGCAACGATCAATCTTCTGTCGGCATTCTCCCCGCCACCCTTGGTCGACGAAGCCGGTTTCCCTGATCTTCAGGGGTGGGCACCAGACTTCCGCACTGCGTCGGTAGATCGGCTCGTTCAACCAGCGAGCGAGCTGGGTGCTGATCGGGCAGAGGCCGAAGCCGACATCGCCTTTACTCGCTGGGTTCCCACCTCCCCATTGGCTGTTCCGACGGCAGTTTCAATCGTCCGGCGGCCAGAACCCTGGCCTTTCGAGCCGCTTCCGACAATGCGGGCAGCGGCGCAAGCCGTCGCCGCGTCGGCAGCTGATCCGCATAGCTCAGCGCCGACGACCAGCTCCATGTGGGCGCGACCGCATGACCGCTGGAGTGAGCCCGAACCAGCAGTGCCGGTTGCTGCTCCGCCCGTGCCCGCTGTGCAGCATGTGCCGACGACTCTAGCGCCGTTGGAGCCGGTGGCTCCGACCATGCTCGACCGCTTGGCATCGCTTGAGGCCGAGCTGACGGCGCTGGCGGCCAACGATCAGCCGCGAGCGCATGCCGCAGTCGCCCTGGCGGCGACCGTTGGATCAGCACCACAGTATCGCGGCCCCAGCCAGCTCCCCCGTGCGCTGCAACAGACACCGGATCAATCCCGTTCCCTGGGTCGCCGGGCCGGGGTGCGGCCAGAGCCGACGCCGATGGCCGCAAAGACACTGCCGGAGTTGCCGCTGGCAAACCGGCCGATCATTGGCGGCGAAGCCGATGTGATGATCGTGCCGCGCGATGGCGATACCTTGGAGATCCGAGCAATCCTTAGCGGCCCGAGCGTCGGCACACTCGAACAACGGATGCGGCGCGCCCGCCCGGCCCCGGAAGTCGACGTTGAAACCTACGCCGGCTATCACGCGGCCATCAGCGAGGCGAGCGTCGAAATCGTGCGCTGCGACACGCACACCCGCGCTGTCGTGTTCTCGGAGACCGAGGAAAACTCGGAAGACGCCGCCTCGCGTGGCCGCGAAGGCTCGGTGCGCAAGTTCTTCAAAGCTCTGAAGGGCAGCTAAGCGCGCGCAGGCCATCTGATCTGCGGATGCAAAACACCCGTTACACGCAAGTGCGAACGCGCTATATCGCGCCGCAGCATTCGCGCGCGAACGTGCCCGTTTCGCGCCAAACCGAGGTACCGCTATGGCCGCCGCCGCCCGCAAATCCGCAACTCGCCCTGGCCCGATTGAGCAGGCCGCTGTGGTCGTTGCAGCAGCTGAACGGCTGGTGCAGGCCGGCAAACTGGCTGTGGCAAAAAAGTTAGCCGCTGCCAAGAACGACATGGATGGCCTGCAGCACACCGCCCACGGCCTTGCGTGGTTCGCGACGTATGCCCTGGCCCTCAAGCAGATGCACGGCTGGGCGACGCGGCTGCACGCTGAGGGGCGCCTCAGTGAGATCGAGGCGCTCATCCTGGAAATCGGCACCGCCGAATACGCTGCACAAATGAGCGGCGGCATCGCCATGAACCAGGGCGAGCTGATCCGCCCGGAGCAGCTCGGCATTGCCAAAGCTGACATCCGCGCCTTTGTCGATGCTGTTGAGGACATCGTCGCGGCAGGCACGGCGGATGCGCCCAAAGCCCTGCTGGCGTCCCTGATTGCAGCCAACCCGACGGCGCTGACTTATGGCGACAGCGGCCTCGATGAGACGCACGCGGCGATGCACCAGGAAATGCACCGATTCTCGGTCGCCGAAGTGCTGCCGCACGCGCACCAATGGCACCTCGACAACACCTATATTCCGCTCGACGTCATCGCGAAACTGTCTGAGCTCGGCGTGTTTGGCGTGTCGATGCCGGAGGAATGGGGCGGCCTCGGCCTCGGCAAAGAGGCGATGTGCGTTGTGTCAGAGGAGCTGTCGCGCGGCTACATTGGCGTCGGCTCGCTCGGCACCCGTTCGGAAATCGCGGGCGAGTTGATCTTGGCGCACGGCACACCGGAGCAGAAGCAAAAGTACCTGCCGAAAATCGCCTCGGGTGAGCTGCTACCAACCGCCGTATTTACTGAACCGAACACCGGCTCCGACCTCGCCTCGCTGAAAACCCGCGCGGTCAAGGACGGCGACAAGTATGTGGTCACCGGCCAGAAAACCTGGATCACGCATCCGGTGCGGGCTGACCTGATGACCCTGCTCGTCCGCACCAATCCGGCGGAGAAGGGCTACAAGGGCCTGTCGATGTTCTTGGCCGAGAAGCCGCGCGGCACCGACGCGGAGCCGTTCCCGGCCAAAGGCATGAGCGGCGGCGAAATCGAAGTGCTCGGCTATCGCGGCATGAAGGAATACGACATCTCGTTTGATGGCTTCGAAGTGCCAGCGAACCAGCTGCTTGGCGAGGTCGAGGGCCAGGGCTTCAAACAGCTGATGGCGACATTCGAAGCCGCCCGCATCCAGACCGCCGCCCGCGCCGTCGGCGTCGCCCAGTCGGCGATGGACCTAGCACTGAAATACGCCCTTGACCGCGTGCAGTTTGGCAAACCCATTTACGCGTTCCCGCGCGTCGCCAACAAGATCGCGATGATGGCCGTCGAAGTCATGATCGCCCGCCAGTTCACCTACTTCTCCGCCCGCGAGAAGGATGCTGGTCGCCGCTGCGACCTCGAAGCCGGCATGGCCAAGCTGCTCGGCGCCCGCGTCGCTTGGGCTGCTGCCGACAATGCCCTGCAAATCCACGGCGGCAACGGCTTCGCGTTGGAATACCCGATCAGCCGCGTCCTCTGCGATGCCCGCATCCTCAACATCTTCGAAGGCGCCGCCGAGATCCAAGCCCAAGTCATTGCCCGGCGGCTGCTGGAAGGGGCGAACTGAGCGGAACAAAGTGGAGCGGACGAAGCGGCTCTTGTTCGGCGGGCTATCGAGCCTGTCGGTTTGGTGGCTGACAATGCATCACGCCACCAGCGAAACGGCTTGCCCTTGGGTGTGATGCATTAGCGGCTGTCATAGCAGACGGCATTAGTGCTGCAACGCCCTATAACCGGCCGCTCGAGGCGAGCGCCGGGGTTCAGGGCAAAAAAGGGGCGAGGCAGCGGATGCCGCTGGGTCTTCCCAAGTTGGTAGCGAAACAGCATCGGCTGCCTCAGCATCGAGCAAAGCTGCGGCGCACGTGCCAGAGTTTCTGGGGCTTTCCCCGGCCCACGCTTCCGTAAGGCCCTGCACGTACATCACCCGGGCGCCGCCC
>JAYSVA010000324.1:0-7275 GCA_043718785.1 Hyphomicrobiaceae bacterium | reverse complement strand
TTCCGCATGTTCTACGGCTTCACCTTGGTCCGCATCCTGTTCTCGTTCGCCTGGGTCTGGACCAAAATCCGCGTCGCCCGCCAACGCCAACGCGAAGCGGAACGCGACGCCCACCGCCAGTCGCATGATTAGCTTTTGTTGCCTTATTGTTCTTGAGGACATCTACAATTTGTGCAAGAATTAGAACATGACTCGGGTAAAGTAATGAGGGGAGCGCCTGACTCGGCGCAGCGGGGGCGGCATGCTGAACTATTTCGAGTTCTTTGCTGGTGGCGGCATGGCACGTGCTGGGCTCGGTCATCACTGGGACTGCAGGTTCTCTAATGATATTGATCGCAAAAAAAGTGCGGCCTACGAAGCTAATTGGGGCACAGGTGTTCACAAGAACGCCGATATCAAGTCACTCAGCATTGATGACTTACCTGGTAAGCCGAAGTTGGTTTGGGCGTCGTTTCCTTGTCAGGACCTCTCGCTGGCAGGTGCAGGGGCTGGCTTGAACGGTGGGCGGTCTGGTACTTTTTGGCCATTTTGGAGTTTGATGCGGTCGTTGGTTGCGGACAATCGTGCTCCCGATTTGATCGTTGTTGAGAACGTCTGCGGTGCATTGAGTTCCAGCGACGGCAATGATTTTACAGCGATTTGTAAGTCGTTTAGCGCTGCGGGCTATCGATTTGGAGCGCTCATTATTGATGCCGCGCTCTTCGTGCCGCAATCACGTCCACGGTTGTTTATTGTTGGGGTTCGTTCTGATCGACTGTTACCCTCTCACGTCGTCGATGATACTCCCTCGGGGCTTTGGCATACACGGGCATTAAAAACCGGGTTGATGCGGCTCGAACCGAAGGAACGAAAGAACTGGATCTGGTGGCGCTTGCCTCTGCCGCCTGAACGGAAATGCAGCTTTTCTGATTTGATTGAAGATAAACCGGCCAGTGTAAAATGGCACTCATCCACTGAGACTAAGAAACTTTTGGGCATGATGAGCCCTGTGAATCTTAAAAAAATTGAATGCGCAAAACATGCTGGACTCCGACGGGTCGGCACGATTTATAAGCGCACGCGGCCGGATGAATTTGGGAAAAGAGTGCAACGCGCTGAAGCGCGTTTCGACGATGTTGCAGGTTGTTTGCGGACGCCAGGCGGGGGCTCAAGTCGACAAACCATCATTGTAGTTGAAGGGCAAAAGGTTCGATCTCGACTAATCTCGATTCGCGAAACCGCACGGCTGATGGGGCTTGCTGAGGATTACAGGCTTCCCGGTAACTACAACGAGGCCTATCACCTTACCGGCGATGGCGTGGTTGTGCCAGTTGTTCGTCATCTGGCTGCTCACTTGTTTGAGCCAATTTTGGAAGCGCCCGTTGTTAGTGTAAAGAGGATGCGCGCGCGTGCTGCGTGATTTGGGGAAAGTGACTGATGGCAATCGATCTCGGTTTTCGGCGAAGAGCAGTCTCAAAACTAACAACATCCATTGGCGTCTATCTGCTGTGTGATCTTGATGACGTCCCAATTTACGCAGGACAGTCTTTAGACAGCATAAGAGGTCGGGTAAGTCGACATCTAACTTCGGCGCGTTCTGACATTATAGCAAATCGACAAATAGATATTTGGGAAGTTGCCTGGGTGCGAGCATATGTGGTTACTGAACGGGAAAACATAAGCCCGCTGGAAAGCGCACTTTTTCATTTTTACAATAAGAAGAATTCACTCGTTAACGGCAAAGTTCCGCCAGAGCTGCAGGCTCCCGTCTTGATCCCTGAACCAACTCAGATCGTTCAGGTCATGAGCGACGAAGAGATTCTCGAAAAGCGCGATCCGGCTTTGCGCCTACCTCGTCAGGCCGAGCACTACTCCCAGATTGTTGGGCATTTTCTTGCGATCAAGAATTCGAAAGAAATTGCTCGTGCCATGAATTCTCATTTCGAGCGACTGAGTCGTTATCACCGCGAGTTGCTGGGTCGAGCGACTGATGATGAAGACTAGCTGCCAAGTAAAAGAATTGCCAAATTGGCAAAGTGTGGCATAGTCCGTGCGTTGGTGTATTAAGGGGGCAGTAATGTATGCGGCGATTGCGGCCATGCTTCAGGTATCACCTGAGGCTCTTTCAGCATTAATGGTTGGCACGGTAGTTAGCGCTACGACGGTGTCTACCATTGAAAAGATTGGCTCAATTATACGGCCAGATAGACGTGAAACCATAACTACTTGTGCTGTTTTGGCTACCGTGTGTGTGGCTTTTTTGTTGGCAACTGGCCAGAAGACACCGTTATGGCCTAATCTGGTGCAAGTCTCCTATCTAATGGTACTGTTTGTGGCAAATTTTACCGTTGCAGCGCTGCGTCCAATGCATGCCGTCAGTGAATGGGTTGTTCGTTCGATGCTCACGGCCGCAAACGCATTTGTGCTAGCATCTGCTGTGCCGTTTCTTGGAGCTTAGCTATGTTCGAATTTTTACAAGTTTCAATCGCATTGGCAGATGTCGTTAGGGGGCAACCTGCCTCGGTACCGCATGGGTTAGCGCTCATAGGGTTTGTTGCTGTGTTTGCAGGCTTGTTTACGTTGGTTGTGCTTGTGCCTTGCTGGCACTTCATTGAGCTGTTGTTCTCGCGGCACAATGAAGTTTTCGGACACGCGACTCAGGGCAAATCACCCTACCAAACAAGAGGAATTCAAGATAAAAAATTGTTACCGATGGATTTGATCTCGACACATTCGGCTCCTTTTGAGCATTATGGCAGCCAACCGCGCCGCACTGAGCCAGAGCCGGTCCTGGCGCACTTAGCCGGTTTGAATGATCGTGTTGAAGCGTCCCCCGCCAGAGACAAATCGGTTAAATCAAATCTAGATCACCCCAAAGCAGAACCCCTCCATATTAAAACTCACGAACGTGCTGGTTCGTCAAGTGCAGATACCGAAGACTTTCAAGGGATGCTCGTTTCCCTACAATTGTTGGACGAGCCGAGCCCACTAGAACCAGAAAAATTCATTGCTTACAGAGCGGTAGCGGGAGAAAAGTTGAAAAAAGCTTTGAAAGGCGTGGATGCGGGGGTTTTAGCGACTGACGATTTGTATAATGCTGCAGCAATTGCAGGGCGTTTGAAGTTTTCTTGGTTGGCGACTGCTTATCAAGTTGCAGCCTTTAAACAAGATTCAAAGCCTATTTATGAAGTTCGGGCCCTTCGGCACACCGTTGAAAGTGGTCAGTTCCAACAACTAAGTGATACCGAAGCCTACAAAGCGGCAGGTAGAATCGTGAGTTCCGCCGACGAAGCGTACAGAAGGATGTTGGAATTAGTTTATACTGCAGAGGCGCCTAATTGTGAATTGATCTACTCAGAAGCTTGGAATATTGCTGAGCATCTCAGGAAATATCGGCCACTAATTACAGCCTTTGAGGAGTTGGCCACGAAGGGTTATTTGACGTCCTATGCGCATGTAATTGCGGCGCAGCTATATGCTCGGGAGGGTGCGGTTGGTTGGCGGACTTATATGGAACAACAAACCGAGCTAGCGAAGGAAAAATTAAGCGCTGAGTCTCCAATGGCAACTTGGTACAATTCGTCGCAACGAGAACTTAAGCAGCTCGTTGAGAGGTTATCAAATCCCGACGTGCGATTGGCAGACGAGCGGGAGCCGATAATGAAAGACTTGTCTCGGCACCCTGCGTCGAATGTTCGCGACTTGCGCCAATTTCGAGATGTTCTGGAAATGCTTCAGCGAACTGCGCAGAATTAATCATGTCCAAACCTGCCACCCTCCGCACTCTCCTCAGCGAACCCCGTTGCCATATGGTGCCGTGCTGCTGGGATCCGTTGTCGGCGAAGCTGATTGAGCAGTCGGGCGCGCCGTTCACCTTCATGAGCGGGTTCGCGGTAGCGGCGGCGCGGCTGGGCGAGCCGGATCTCGGGCTGATCTCCTATGCCGAGATTGTCGATGTGGTGCGCAACATCTCAGCCGTCACCTCGTTCCCGATGATCGCCGACGGCGACACCGGCTATGGCAACGCCCTCAACGTCGAGCGCACCGTCAAGGGTTACGCGGCGGCGGGTGCTGCCTGCATCATGATCGAGGATCAGGTGGCACCAAAGCGATGCGGCCATACCAAGGGCAAGCTGGTGGTGGACCGGGCCGAGGCGGTTGATCGCATTCGAGCAGCCAGCCATGCCCGCGACGCTGTGCGCAAGGCTGGCGGTGATATCCTGATTCTCGCCCGCACCGACGCCCGCGCGAACCACGGCCTGGACGAGGCGATCTGGCGGGCCAATGCGTTCCGCGATGCCGGAGCGGACATCATGTTCGTCGAAGCGCCGCATTCTGAAGCCGAGATGGCGACCGTGACCAAGAGTGCGCCCGGCATCCACATGGCCAACATGGTCGAAGGCGGCGCAACGCCGATCCTGAATGCCAAGCAGCTCGAGGCGCTGGGCATCCGGCTGGCGATCTTCCCGCTGACGCTGTTCTCGGCTGCCATGCGCGCCATCAAAGATAGCCTCGCCGACATGAACGCCGGACGCCATCCAGCAGGCCGCATCATGGACTTCGCCGAACTCCGCCGCGACATCGGCTTCGACGCCTACTACGACGCCGAACAGCGCTATTCCGGCGTGCGGAAGTGAACAGCAATCATTTCGTGACAATCCGGTTCGTGACAATCCGGCCACTTCGCCGGTTTGGCGTTAGGCATTTGCCGTGGGGGCGGCTGGTTCTCGGCCGCCAGACCGGGTAAGGTGGCTACTCAACTTTAAGGTGCACCCCCTATCCCATGCTCATTTTCGAACCAGATACGATTGTGAAGGGGCACATCGCCACCGTCGGCACAGTGATGCTGCATGGGCGGCTGGAGGGCAATATCTGCTGCACCCGGCTGGAGATCAGCGAGAGCGGCTATCTGCTGGGCAAAGTGACGGCCGAGCATGTGGTGATCCACGGCCAGGTCGTCGGCGAAGTGCGTGGCACGGTGGTTGAGGTGATGCGCAACGCCATCGTTGAAGCGGACGTGTATCATGCACAACTCTCGCTCGATGAGGACGCGGTGATGAGCGGCGTCAGCCAGCGCATCAACCGACTGGATGTGCCCGCCGCCAGGAAAGACGTGGAGGCCGTGATCGCTGCCGAGGAAGCTGCGTTTTCGGTGCTGCACCGCGATTTCTCCAAGCGCGAGGCGGAGGATGCAACGGCCCGCTCAACCGAGTTTGAGCAGCTGCGCGCGATCCTGTCAAAAACGCACTAAAGTGCACCCTCTAAAAGCCCGTAAATCCAGCGAATTTGACAGCGTGACGCTACTCTGCTATGTTTTCTGTATGCTGCGAAAGTCGTTGAAATCGGGTACCACCTAATCGGGTACGGCCCAACGAGCTTTCCCGGCATATCTCAAAAAATACATCACCCCGGCTTCGACGATGTGCGGCTGCGATTTATGCGGGCCGTCATACTCGATGTAGGTGACGTCGTAACCGGCGCTGTGCAGGCGGGTGGCGTGGGCGCGCCCGGCTGTTTCAACCGGCGTTTGCTCGTCCTTAGAACCGTGGGCGATGAAAACGAACGGCGCGCCTTCCTGGGCGAGCACAGTCATGAAACCGGCGGAGAAAGCGAGGATGTGGGTGACGAAGTCGCCGTTGCACAGGCCGTTCGAGAGGGCGTAGCTGCCGCCATCCGAATGCCCGGCAAAGGCGAAACGCGCGGGGTTGAGCGTGAACCGGGAGGCGACCTCGGTCAGGGCAATGTCGAGGCGTTCGCGATCTGGGCCGTTACCGGCGATGACGATGTCCCAGGTCGGCATGAGGGACTGGGGAACTAACAGCAGGAACTTGTGGGCCTCGGCATGGGCCTGCATGACCGGCAGGATCTTCTCGGCGCTGCCGCCGCCACCGTGGAACAGCACCATCAACGGCGTTGGCTGGGCAGCATCGATGCCGGTGGGGACGATCAGGACGCTGTCACGGGTCTCGAACAGGCCGAGGTCGTGGCGGCCGGGGGGCAGCGGCGGCTGGGTGGGCCGGTGGTGGCGGAACGTCAGGCGGCCGGTCAGGGGCGCTGGCAGGGCGGGTGTTTCCGGGGTGTCGGACATGCTCAGCCTATCCGTTGCGGCGCATCAGGAACACGGCTTTTTCGGCGAACAGGTTCTGCATCGCCAAGGGGCTCCACGTCGAGAGCTGGCGGCCGGACCAGTTGAATGCGGCGGTGCGCTCAACGTGGGCGTCGACGTGGTGGCAGAGCGCGGCGAAGTCCTTGATCGTGCACAGGTGGGCGTTGGGCGTGTCCCACCATTGGTCCGGCAGGTTCGAGGTTTTCGGCATCCGACCGCGGAACATCAGCTGCGAGCGGACTTCCCAGTGGCCAAAATTGGGGAACGAAACGATGGCGTGGCGGCCAATGCGCAGCAGGTTCTCTAGTACGATGCGCGGCTGATGCGTGGCCTGGATGGTCAGGCTGAGCACGGCATAATCGAAGGCTTGGTCGGGGTAATGGGCGAGGTCGCGGTCGGCGTCGCCCTGGATCACGGACAGGCCGCGCGCAACGCAGGCGTTGACCCGCTCGCGCGCCAGTTCGATGCCGCGTCCGTCAACCTGCTTGGTGTCGGCGAGTAGCTGCAGCAACTCGCCATCACCGCAACCAACGTCGAGCACGCGCGCGCCCGGCGTCACCATCTCGGCAATGAGCTGGTGATCAACCCGGGGGATGTGGGGGGGAGTGGTGGTCATGATGCGGTTCCCCGATGGTGCCCGAAGTTACCCCCCACCCCGGCCCTCCCCCTCAACGGGGGAGGGGGGGAGACCGTTTGGGAGGATTGCGGGTGTCGCGTATGAAGCAGGTCTATCGGATAGGGGATTGCCACAGGCACGCGGGTGCCGTTTTTCTCCTCCTCCCCCTTGAGGGGGGAGGACCGCACGGCTCGATTTTCGTACTTCACGAAAATCGAACTGGCCGTGCGAGGTGGGGGTGACTCGGGGCCGCCGGACGCGTTGCCTGAAGTCACCCCCACCTCACGACGGCATCGCTGCGCGAAGCCATCGTTGTCCTCCCCCCTCAAGGGGGAGGAGGCGAAAACCGGGAGGGCGGAGCTCGTACCCAACGTGGAGGAGGCGAACAACCGCCAATTCGTGGCGGGTAGAGGCTGGCTGGCATTTTCGGAAATGCGCATCACGCCGTCCCCGCGTTCAGGCCGCGTTTGGCGGCGGCGGAGGTGAGGAAGCCGGTCACCGTCGCGAACAGTTCGGGTTCGTCGAGCAGGAAGGCGTCGTGGCCTTTGGCGCTGACGATCTCGACGAATGAGAC
>JAYSVA010000323.1:0-3332 GCA_043718785.1 Hyphomicrobiaceae bacterium | reverse complement strand
GGACGTTCAAATCGACACCACGAATTCGAGGCCGAAATTTCATTCGAAACAAAGCACTAAACCTGTCAACTACTAAGTAAACCGGACACTAGTGATCTGAAGGTATGTGTTTGGCCAAATCCATGGCGTCATACAAAATGCGAACAACTTCGATCACCTGCTCAGGAGCCGTGCGATAGATGATGAGATTTCCACGAAGTCAGCTTCAGCCTCGTGGCCAAGACGCACGCGCCACGGCGTCATGAACGCGCCTCAGCGTCCAACACGGCATTATCAGCAAGCTTACCAAGGTGTGTGATCAACGCCGACGCATCCGCGAACACTTTGAATGCACCGCGATCCAGCGCGGAGGTGCCGACCAGTGCAGCAGTTCGCAGGGCTTCGAGTTTACGCGCTTCCTCGACTTCACGGTTTTCGACAAGACGTAGCCCTTCGCGCATGACTTCACTGGCATTTTGATAACGCCCGCTTTGAACCAGAGCATCAATCAGCGTTTCCTGCCGCTCGGTCAAGACAACATTGCGAGTTGGCATCGGCAGCCTCTATGTAATCGTTGCAACGCAGATTGGCATTATATGCCAACAGGCACGGATTTGAAAGTACTGCCCCGTTTACTTCCCACCCACCCACGTCACAAACTCCCCCAGCCCGATCCTTTCCGTGCGGAAGCGGTTGATCGTGGCATCCGGGTCGGCGTAGCCCAACGCCATGCCGCAAATGACCATTTCGCCTGCGGGGATGGCGAGCTTGGCCTGGATCAGTTCGTGGTAGTTGGCGAAGGCGGCTTGCGGGCAGGTTTCTAATCCCTCAGCCCGGGCGGCGATCATCAACGATTGCAGAAACATGCCGGTGTCGAGCCAGGAGCCGATCTCCATATCGCGGTCGATCGTGAAGATCAGGCCGACGGGCGCACCAAAGAACGTGAAGTTTTGGTGATGCTGGGCCGCCATCTTGGCTTTGTCATCGCGGCCAATCCCCAGCAGGCTGTACAGCCCCCAGCCGGTTTGGCGGCGGCGGCCGATGTAGGGTTCGCGCCAGCTGACGGGATAATAGTTGTAGGCGCGCTTGCCTTCATCGCCGTGTTCGTGGCGGGCAACGAGGTCACGGCACAATTCGTCCTTGACCGCGCCTTCGAGGACGTAGACTTTCCAAGGCTGAATGTTGGAACCGGATGGCGCGCGGCCCGCAGTGGTCAGCACGCGTTCGAGCATATCGCGCGGGACTTGGCGATCAAGATACGCGCGGATGCTCTGGCGGCCGGTGATGGCGTCGTGGATGGATAGTGTCGTTTCGTCGGGTCGTTGTGCGCTCATCGTGAGTGAGGTCCCATGCAAGCGTTGGTTCGGGTTCGGTTGGGTTCAGGCTTTAGCATGATGTTGGCGCGTGTGGCGCTAGCGGCGTCGATACTGGGCAGCGGCCTGTTGGCTCAGGCGAACGCACAAACGGCGGCACCGAAAGCTGCAGCACCGGCACCGGATCGGTGCTTGGCGATGGCCTCAGCGCCAACCCGAAGCATTGTGCAGCGTGCCAAGTTCGAGCCGACACAGCTTGGCGAAAAGCTCACGCCAGCAGAGGTGCGGATTTCGTTCGTTGGCCACTCGACATTCCTGATCGAGAGCGCACAAGGCGTTCGGATCGCCACCGACTACAACGATTACTTCCGGCCAAACATTGTGCCGGATATCGCGACAATGAACCGAGCGCATGACAGCCACTACTCGAACTTCCCTGATCCCGGCATCAAGCATCTGCTGCGCGGCTGGGCCCCAGAGGGCGCGCCCGCCCTCCACGATGTAACCGTCGGCGATGTGCGAGTACGCAACATACCGACCAACACGCGCGATTATGCGGGCGGCACCAACGTCTACGGCAACTCGATGTTTGTGTTCGAGATTGCCGGGCTGTGCATCGCCCACCTCGGGCATTTGCATCATACATTGACGGTACAGCAGCTCGGCAATCTCGGCCAGATGGATATCGTGCTAGTGCCGGTGGATGGCAGCTATACGCTCGATCTGGATGGCATGGTCGAGGTGCTGAAAGCGATCAAAGCACCACTGATGATCCCGATGCATTATTTTTCAACGTACACGCTGGAGCGGTTTTTGAGCCGTGTGCGCGACAGCTTCGAAATCGAGCAACCAATGGCGCCGTCCATTGTCGTGTCGCGCGCGACCTTGCCAAGAAGCCAGCAGGTGCTGGTGCTACCGGGGCGCTAAGTTGTGCTGCAAACTGTGGTTGATCGGCGACACCAAACATTGGCAAGCGGTGTGCGGATTTATTCTCCCTTGTCGGCCTTGCCGAACACTTACAGCGTTGTTGTCTAAGCCCCTCACTTGATTTGTGAATTTATTGGCAGCGGACCTTCGCACCATGGCAAAATCATCGAACCGACTGTTGGCATTCGTGCGTCGGCTAGGACGCAACCAAGAACATGCGGTTCCTGCCTCGACGCCAACTGCATTGCCGCGCCGGGATTTCGTCATTCCGCTGCAAGCCCTAACACCATCGGCGCACTTGGATCGGATGAGTACCATCGTCCGGTTGTCGTTTTCGCGCGTCGAGGCGGTCAACAACACACATGCGCTCGCCAGACAGCAGCTCGATGTCGCCGACTATACGCTGCAGAACATTATGGATGAACTGCGCACAATCATGCCCGGCCAGTTTTCGGCCGCGCTGAGATTGGCGCCCTTCCATGCGACACCAGCCTTCGGTTCGGCCAATGGCCGCATGGCCGCTTAAGCTACAACAGCGGCTCCTCATAGGCGAGCTGGCCGTCGATGATCAGGCCTTTGATGGCTGAACGGCCTTTGCCATCGACGGCGACAACGACCGCTAACTTCTTGTCGCGGGCGGCGTTCTCCAGCTCCAGGCCTTTGCCTTCCTGCACATAGTAGCGCTCAAGCCCGTAGTTGATGCGGACCTGATGCGGCGTGCGACCCGGTCCTGGCCACCAGTTATGGGCGAGACGCCCCTGCATCACCATCTGATCCGGTTTGACAGTGGGCCGCGTCTCGCTGACGGCAACCGGTTTCCAGGACTCACCGTCACGCTGCACGGTCACAAATACCGGACCTGCTTTGCGGGGCTTTGCGTCCTTCGGGAACAAGTCGCTGGAAACCATCGTCACTGGAAAATCGATGCGGACGTAGTCACCGCGAAACAAACTGCGCGGATCAACCGGCACAATCGGCAGCACGATTTCCTTGCCGGTTTTCAGCAAGGTGATCCGGTCGGTCACCATCCAGCCGATGGCGGCGGTTTGCAGCCCGGCAACGGTGGCAAGTCCAAGTAGTGCCTTCTTTGATAAGGTCATCATAGCGGCGATC
>JAYSVA010000322.1:0-7334 GCA_043718785.1 Hyphomicrobiaceae bacterium | reverse complement strand
CGTCAACACCGACGCCATGCAGATATTCCTGGATCACTTCGCCGCGACGATTGGCGATGACGAGCACGTTGTCATGGTGCTGGACCGGGCCGGCTGGCACGGATCGAAGGCCCTCACTGTGCCAGCCAACATCACGCTTGTGCCGTTGCCGCCCTATTCGCCGGAGCTTAATCCGGTCGAGCGGGTCTGGCTCTATCTCAAAGAGCGCTTTCTCTCGCATCGCCTACTGGCCGATTATGACGCCATCGTTGTCGCGGCCAGCAATGCCTGGAACCGCCTCAAAACCGAGACCGGACGTATCGCCTCGCTCACCTCATACTCCTGGATCCCACAGGTCAGAACTTAGGAGCGCTGGTATGAGCCTATCCGGCGACCCTTTGCCAAGGCTTTCAGTTCCATCGCCTCCTCCCCCTTGAGGGCTACCGCATGCACACAAGTGAGCCGCAGGATTCACAGCGGGGAGTAATTGTGCGAGTCAAGGGGAAATGATTCGCGGGGCTGGTGCGGCGGGGATTTGGCCGAGTTATTGTGTGGCCAAATCCCCAACTTCTCGTCATGGCCGCGGAGGCGGCTATCCACGACACGCTTCAACCCCCATGGTGTTGAATAAAAAATTCACATTTGCCGCGAGGCTAATCCGTACAATTCACACTGAGCCTGCGGCCTGCTGTCGTGGATGGCCGCCTTCGCGGTCATGACGAGAAGGGGAGAGATTCTTTAAAATATGCAGCGGTCTGTATTTTGTGTCATTATCTGATATTTATTGATTTTTCGTTGTATCGAATCACTTGTGTGCATGCCGTAGGCTCAAGAGGGAGGAGGAGAGAAACCGAAAGAGTCGTCGAATCGGTGCGACAGTACAACATCACAATCTAGCGCCTCGCATCCCATCGGAAGCGAGGCGCATTTTGTTGAGGGAACGGCTGCGAAACGAAACAACGCCCCCGGATGGAGGCGTTGCGGGCTAGTATCAGTGGATCAGCGGCTGGGTTAGCAGACGCAGGCTGGGGCGCGAGGCAGCAGGACGACAGGGGCGACGGCGACGGACCTGTGCGCTTTTACGGCAACCGGGGCAACGGCGACACGACGGTAGACGATAGGGCCGCCGCAGCCTTTGCCAGCCGGCCAGGCCGCGCCGCCGAACGATGAGCCGTGAAACGAGGAGTAACCGCCATGGCCCTTATGGTGGGCTTTGTTGCCGGCTTCTGCCGAAACTGAGAGGCAACCAACAGCAACGATGGTTGCGGCAACGGTCTTGATCGAGGCTTTGAACATTGTTTACGTCCTTCTGAATGGGCCAATCTGGGACTGCGCGGAGGCAGTGCGCTTACGCAAGCGCTGTCCACGCACAGTTCGGACCAACTCGGAAACTCTAAAAACCGCCGGGTTATACTCTTTCAGCTTTTCGCTTCCCCGGAATCAGATCAGCGCTTGCGCTGTTCTGATGTCCGGGGTCTCCACCAGCAGCCCTGTGGCTAAATCTCGCCAAATATTCCGAGGTTAAGATCCCGGATATAGAACCACCCCCAACCCCGGCCCTTCCCCCGTCAAGGGGGAAGGGAGCAGTGCCTGACTTCGACGGCGGAGCGAGAATTGAAGCACCCTGGTTAACCAGCTACATCAGCAGATATAGCGTGATAGATGGGAAGGCGATGATCAGGGCGACGCGGAAGAACTCAGCGATCAGGAAGGGGATCACGCCCTTGAACGTCTCGTACATCGAGACGTCCCCGGCTATCTTGTTGATCACGTAGACGTTTAACCCCACCGGCGGATGGATCAGCCCGAGCTCCACCACGATCAGGGCGATAATGCCGAACCAGATGGCGGTGTGCTCCGGACTCAGACCGAACTGCTGGGCCATCACCACGGGGAAAAAGATCGGGATCGTCAGCAGGATCATGCTGAGACTGTCCATCAGGCAGCCGAGCAGAACGTAGATGATCACAATCACCGTCATGACAAGGAATGGTGACAGGCCGAGACCGGCCACCCATTGCGCCGTCACTTGTGGCATTTGCGTGCGGGCGAGGAACGCGTTGTAGATCTCAGCGCCCAGCAAAATCAGGAAGATCATGCCGGTCTGCTCGGCGGTGGCGCGGACTGACGTGAGCACTTGCGGCATCTTCATGCCGCCGACGGTGAGGGCGGCAATGGTTGCGCACAACGCGCCAACGGCTGCCCCCTCCGTAGGCGTAAACAGCGAGCGGCCGATGAAGAAGTCGCCGTTCATACCGATGAACACGACCAGGAAGATCACCATGACTGGCCACATCTCGGCGATATGGCGCAGGCGCTCGCGGGCCGGCAGTTTGGGCATGGCAGGCCCGGCTTCCGGGTAGAAGTAGACATAGCCGCGGATGGCGCAGAAGAACCCGAATATGGCGAGGCCCGCCGGTATGAACGCAGCCAGGAACAGCTTGGCGATGTTCTGCTCAGTCAGCAGCGCATAGACCACCAGCGGCACCGACGGCGGCACCAAGATCCCGAGCGTACCGCCAGCCGCCAGCGAGCCGGTGGAGAGCGCGCCGGAATACTTGTATTTGCGCATTTCCGGCAACGCCACCTGGCCCATCGTGGCGGCGGTGGCCAGGGACGAGCCGCAGATCGTGCCAAACGCCCCGCACGCTCCCACGGCGGCCATCGCCATGCCGCCCTTGAAGTGGCCGACGACCGCACTCATGCCCCGGAACAGCCGGGCCGACAGGCCGGAGCCAGAGGCGACGTTGCCCATCAGCAGGAACAACGGAATGACGGAGAACGAGTAGTTGCCGAACGTGTCGAACGGGGCGGTTTTCATGAACGCCAGGAACGGTTTGACGCCATCAAGTTGTATGTAGCCTGCAATGCCGACAGCGGCCATCGCCACGCCGATCGGCACGCGGATTGCCAGCAACGTCAGCAGCACACCGAAGCTCGCCATACCCAATGCAAATTTGCTCATAACCGTGGATCCACTGGAGAAATGCTGTTGTCGTCTTAAGGCCGCCTGCGGGCCGTCAGTGAATGACGGGAGGGGCGGCGCCGATGGTGCGGTTGCGCGCAACTTCCATGGCTGAACGCAGCACGGTGTAGGCGGTGACGATGACCAGCAGCCAGCTCAACACAAGGCCTGCGGCGTAGGGCCAAGCCTCGGGGATCCGCAGCACCATCGTGGAATCTTTGGTAGCGAACTTGTCGGCGGTGCCGTGGCCCAGCTGCCAGGCGATGGTGATGGTAATGGCCAGGAACAGCAGGTTGGCCGCGACATCGAACACGCCCTTGTAGCGCGGCGACATCCACCCGGTGAAAAAGTCGACAAAGACGTTAGAGCGCTTGATCTGGCAGTACGGCAGGAACGCGAAAATCGCCACGGCGCAGCCCAGCTGCACGATCTCGATGTCGCCGGGTATGCTCATCGGCGACAGCTTGAAGCCGAACAGATTGAGCAGTTGCGGGATGTTGCGGCCAATGACGGAGATGCTGGAAATCATCATAATAAACAGCAACACGATGCCGCCAAACATCGCCACCGCTGAACACAGCCGCTCCAGAAACTGCCCCAATGGGCCCTCTGGGTCGCCCTCATCATTTCGTGGTGCTGACATCCCCTTGCCCTCCTGCAGTTTTTTCTTGACGCTACATGAGCGGTCCCGCCCCGCAAAGACCTGATTGGCCACACCGTGCGCGATCTTGGTTGCATGCGTTACGCGGGTCTGCTCAATGAGCGGCTCCCCTGCCACGGAGTGTTTTGATGTCATCTGTCAGTTCTCCCCGCGAAACGGCGCTGCGCATTTTGGATCAATGGACGCAGGCGTTTGCGGCATCCGATGTTGACGGCATCGTCAAGTTGTATGCGCCGGATGCGACGTTTGTCGGCACCAGCAGCAAACAGGTGGTCACCGAAACGGCGGGCATCCGCCAGTACTTCGAACACGCGCTGCTCAACCGCCGTCCGCGCGGGGCCATCAACAGCGACACATCAGTTCTGGTGCTGAATGATGATACCGTGGTGATCAGCGCCCTCAACACCACGACCGGCGTTAACGATGGCCAACTCTTTAGCACGCCCGGGCGGGTGTCGTTCGTCATCGCAAAACGCGGTGAAACCTGGAAAATCGCGCACTTTCACCGGTCCGCGATGCCAGGGGCATGACCGCCCATCGTTAATTATCTCTGCTGACAGATAATCACTTGACAGCGTGACGCTACTTTGCTATGTTTTGGGTATGCTGCGAAAGGCGTTGATACCGGGGTCTGGCCCCGTATGGACCTCGCGGCATCTAAAACAAAACCCGCGCAGACCCAGACCTAGACCGCTCGTGGCCGGGATCCGTTTGGTGGCCACCAAGCGGATCCTGGCCCGCGTTTATCCGCGCCCGCATCTCCGCCCCCAACTGAAACGCCAATGCCTTGCCGCTGCCAGTGGGTTGCGGGGATAACTTTTTCTGGACACGGGGTTGCGCCTTGCTGCGGCCCCGGTTCGGGCGCTAGCTGTTGGCTCATGTACTGCGTTGGTTGCCTGCCGCGTCCCAGTAACCGCGCACGCGTCGCAGCCAGAGTTCATTGGAACCGGCCACGCCGACGTGACACCATCAAGGATATCCGCCATGACCACCTTGCAGCAAGCCGCGCAGAACCAGTTGCGCCAATTCGTTGAGCAGATTGAACGCCTTGAAGACGACAAGAAGGCAATCTCTGACGACGTTCGCGATAAATACCTGGAAGCCAAAGCCGTCGGGTTCGACGTCAAAGCGCTCCGCACCATCATTCGCTTGCGCAAGAAATCCACCGCTGAGCGCCAGGAAGAAGACGGCATCCTCGACGTCTACCTGCACGCCCTCGGCATGGCCCTCGACGATGCCTCCCCCGTCGGCACCGTCCGCAGCGCCGGCAACAACGACGACCAAATGCTCGACGCGGCAGAGTGAGGGTGGCTGGCTCATTTTACCGCGACATCCTCTGGGTTGTTCTCCTCCTCCCCCTTGAGAGGGGGAGGACCGCACGGCTCGATTTTTGTCCTTCACAAAAATCGATTTTGCCGTGCGAGGCGGGGGTGACTTCGGGCCAATTGTCCCGGTCGAACATCCTTGCCGCACGGAGACCACCCCCACCTCACGATAGCGTCGCTAACGCGAAGCTATCGTTGTCCTCCCCCCTCAAGGGGGAGGAGGCGAAAGAACCGAAACAGTCAGCGGGATCGACCGAAGGTATCAAGCCGTCACCAACGACTTCATCTTGGCCAGCTTGGCCAAATCCGGAATCGGACGTGCGGTCATCGGATCATCGGCGAGCACGAGTTCGAGGGCGTGGGCAACTTCCAGCACCAGTGCGTCGGAACCAATCGGGCCGCAGACTTGGATGCCGAACGGCAGGCCCAGGTGGTCGACGCCGCAGGGGATCACGCACACCGCTGGCAGTGCCGTGGTCAGCGCGTAAACCAGGGCGAGCCAGCGCATGTAGGTCGGCATGGTGTCGCCGTTGATCTCCATGACCGACAACTGCGTATGCGGGAACGGCGACACCGATGCCGCCGGGCAGATCAGCACGTCAACGTCCTCGAAATACTTGAGGAAGCTCTTGGCGATCTTCGATTGCTGCACACCGGCATAGGCCACATCCTTGGCGGTCAGTTTCAGGCCGCGCTCGGTATTGTCGATGACGTTTTCATCCAGGAGGTCGCGGTGCTTCTCCAGTCGCTCGCCGTGCGCACCGACGAAATAGATGCCGCGCCACGTCTCGAAGACGGTGTGGACGTCGGGGAAATCCGGATCGACATACTGCGCGTCGGCGAAGCAGCTGCGGAACGCTTTGACCTTGGTCTGGAACACCTGGGCGATGTCGGCATCAACCGGCGCACAACCGAGATCGGTGGAGATGCCGACGCGGATATTGCCGAGATCCATCGGCATCAGATGCTCGGGAATGCGCATGCAGTCGTCGCTGGAGAACGGATCACGTTTATCGATGCCGACCTGCGCCTTGAGCAGCAGATGCGCATCCGCCACCGTCCGCCCCATCGGCCCGTTGACCGGGAATGGCGACAGGCCGATGGCTCGCTCGACGCCGGGAACGACGCCGGGAGAGGGGCGGAACCCAACCACGCCGCAATATGCCGCTGGGGTTCGCAAGCTGCCGCCGTAGTCGGAGCCGGTGGCAAGCGGCACCTGCCCCAACGCCAGCGCTACCGCCGAGCCGCCGGACGAACCCGCACACGTGAGGTTGTTATCGAACGGATTGCCAGTTGCCCCATAGACCCGGTTGCGGGTGTTGGCCCCGGCCCCGAACTCCGGCGAGTTGGTCTTGCCGAGGATGACGGCGCCGTGCCCGCGCACCTGGGCGATGTTGGCATCATCCTCCTTCGGCACATGGTCCTTGTAGATCAGTGAGCCATAGGTTGTGCGCAGCCCCGCCGTCGCCTGCAGGTCTTTCACCCCCAATGGCAGGCCGTGCAGCAGGCCCAGCTCATCGCCGCGCATGACCTGGTTCTCGGCCTGCTTGGCGGCTTTGCGCGCCGCCTTCTCGTCCATCGCCACCATCGCATTGACAGCCGGGTTCGTCTCCGCAATCCGGTCGAGGCACGAGTTCAGCAGCTCCACCGGTGACAGCTTCTTCGCGCCAATTAGGCGGCGGGCGGTCACCGCCGACAGATCACAGGGCTGGGTGGGGTTGGATTTTGTCATAGCGCGGTTCCTGATGGGGGCTAGCGATTTGCGCGCACAGTGCCAGGAAGCCGGGGTGATGTCAGCAGCAACCGCCAAGTCCGGTTGCCAGATTGGCGGAATAAGTTATGTAGGGCCACCAAACCGGAGAAACGACCATGCCAACCATGTCAAACTCACGCCGCAAGGCGATCCAGGCCAAACAACGCAAGGCCACCAATGCCTCGAAACGCGCCGCGAAGATCGCCAAGCGCGAACGTAACAGCAAGAAGTAATCTTGCCGTGTTGACGACCAACAGGCCCTGCGTCGACGACGCTGGGCCCGTAGCCGTTTGGGCTAACGGCCCGACTACCTATACCAGTGCGCCAATCGGATGACCTTTTGGTTTTTTCTACCTTGCCCCCGTTGCGAGTAGGGAAATTGCATATGACGTCCGTAGGTCGGGTAGAGCCCTCTTATACCGTCGAGCCAAATCACCGACTCTTTCAGTTTCCCTCGTCCTCCCCCCTTGAGCTACGGGATTCACACATCTTTGACGGCTTACCTCGTATCGGCAGGAGATTTGGCCTCGCAATAGCTCGGCCAAATCTCCATATTCTCGTCATGGCCGCGGAGGCGGCCATCCACGACAAGCGTCAACCCTATGGTGTTGAACGATAAATTCAATTGGTGCGACGAGCTGGGCTGGCTTC
>JAYSVA010000321.1:0-3337 GCA_043718785.1 Hyphomicrobiaceae bacterium | reverse complement strand
GCGATGCGTCGGGTTCGCGGCGCAGGTAGAACAGGCACGTCGGCACCGTCAGGTCGGTGCGCAGGCATAAATCCGCGCCGTGCCGATCCTCACACAGATACGTGGTCTCGCCGACGCTCTCGCCCACCACATCCAGCAGCAGGTTGGCGGGCTGAATGTGCGGCGGCGACACCGTATCGCAGCCCGCCCCGGTGAACACATCCATGATCACCCGCGTCCGTGCCCGCCGCGCCTCCAGCCAGCGGGCCGAATAGCGGTCGAGGTGGACCATGTCAGACTTATCGGGCGTCATCGGCGGCCCCTAGGTTTGTTGCAGGGCCAACAGCTGGATCATCGTAACTGATGTTTGTTTCTTGCTCCGGCCTCCCGGATTTCGCCTCCTCCCCCTTGAGGGGGGAGGACAACGATGGCGTCGCGCAGCGATGCCGTCGTGAGGTGGGGGTGACTCCAGGCCTCACGTCTCGCGGCACGGAGTCACCCCCACCTCGCACGGCAAGGTCGATTTTCGTGAAGGACGAAAATCGAGCCGTGCTGTCCTCCCCCCTCAAGGGGGAGGAGGAGAAAGAGCCGATGGGGCGGGAACAAGTCTGACCTATAGTCATCATACCTGTTGCGCCTTCAGGATCGCCTGCACCGCTGCCACCAGCTCGGCTTCCGGCACGGACACTTGCGCCGGACGGGCGGCCTTGTATTCGGCGCTGTCCTTGATCAGCAGGGCTTGTTTCGCGCCTTCGACGAGGTCCTTGATCTGGACCACGCCTTGTTCGCGCTCCTGCGAGCCCTGGATGATCACGCACGGCGCATGGCGACGATCCGCATACTTCATCTGCGGTTTCATACCGGCGGTGCCGAGGTACATCTCAGCGCGAATGCCAGCCTTACGCAGCGTATGTGCCATCGCCTGATAGCGCGGCAGCTCCGCCTTATCCATCACCAGCACGATGACCGGGCCGGTTGGCGCGGTGGCAGCAGCCGTGTTGAGCGTCGTCAGCGCCGCCAGCAATCGCGACACGCCGATCGAGAAGCCGGTGGCGGGCACGCGTTGACCGGTGAAGCGGGCGACCAGATCGTCATAGCGCCCGCCGCCGCCGACCGAGCCAAACCGCACAGTCTCCCCGTCGTCGTTCTCGACCTTGAACGTCAGCTCCGCCTCGAACACCGGGCCGGTGTAATAGTCGAGCCCACGGACGCATGACGGATCAATTATGATGCGGCCGTCGTCATAACCGGCAGCGGAAACGAGGTCGCCGATTTGCTCCAGCTCTCTTAGCCCAGACTCCAGCAGGACAAGACTTCCCCTGAGTTGACCTGAAGCACGCTCAAAATAGGAGCCAAAAATCTCAAAAACGTAAGTTGTGATTTCAGGATTGAACGCAGTTCGGCGGGCACCACCGTCAAGGCGATCCCTAACTTCGTCCATAGTTCGATAATTCAAGAGGCCTACAAGAAGTTCAATAACCTCGACACAGAGGCCCGCACCCTGTGTGCGATCTCCACTAGCATCTGTCCGACCGCCTCCAAGAAGCGCACGCACACCTGACTGGCCCAATCGATCATACTTATCGAGGGTACGCATGACAATGAGTCGCGTGTCCGCGTTTTCAGCGCCGCTCAACCCTACAGCTTCCATTACCCCATCCAACACCTTGCGGTTGTTGACCTTGATCACGTACTCCCCGCGCGGAATCCCGAGCTTCTCCATGACATCGGCCATCAGCATGCAGGCTTCGGCGTCGGCGGCGATGTTGTCGGTGCCGACCGTATCGGCGTCGCATTGGGTGAACTGGCGGAAGCGGCCCGGACCCGGCTTCTCGTTGCGCCAGACCGGCCCCATCGCATAGCGGCGGTACGGCTTCGCCAACTTGTCGCCGAGTTCCGCGACATGGCGGGCCAGTGGCGCGGTCATGTCGTAGCGAAGCGACATCCACTGCTCGTCCTCGTCCTGGAACGAGAACACGCCTGCGTTTGGCCGGTCGGTATCCGGCAGAAACTTGCCGAGCGCCTCGGTGTACTCGATGGCCGGGGTGGTCAGCGCGTCATAGCCATACAACTCGAACACCTCGCGGATGCTGGCGAGCATGCGGGCTTCCGCCGCCACCTCGGGCCCGGAAATGTCGCGGAATCCACGCGGCAGGGCGGCACTCGGCCGACGAGGAGCATCTTTATCTTTAGCCATGGCATGAGCCTTTTCGGCGAAACGTTTGCAGCTTTTGGCCACGTTATGAGTGATTGGCGGCATCAGCGCCAGCCGGAACTCGAAACGCGTGGTTTTGCGGTGTTGCCTAGCTCGACGCGTCATCGCCGTCGACGAAAGCAGGTGCGCCCGTTTTCGCCCGTCCATGCGCTCAACGAGCGGTCACGTCCGGCGAAACGGGCATAGATGTCGGTGGCTCAGGGCTGGAAGGCTGGCGCAGGGACGTAACCTCGGCGCAAACCCAGGCGCAACTCCAAAAACTGGGGCGCACAAACACAGCATAGCGCGCTGTTACGGCATGTGTCGCGATATTGCAAGTCGCTGGTGGGGGTGGAAACTCCGATGCGCCTCCCATCCCCTTCTCGTCATGGCCGCGCAGGCGGCCATCCACGACATGTATCCGCAAATATGGTGGTTCCATCGGAATTCGAGGCGGCGGCGAGCTCCTCACCCGCGCCGCTGCCGGAGCTCGCGCCAGGCCCCAGCGAGCGGACGAAAGCGGAACGTGACGCGGTGGCTGCCCGCTGGCACGGCGACGGCGCGGAACAGCACGTTGGCACGCAGAATGGGCGCTGCCACTCCATCGACTTCGGCAAACCACCAGGGCTGCCAGAGGTCGTTCAACACCAGCCAGCCGCCGCCGGGGCTGTCCACCGACGTTTCGACCACGGCGTTGCGGTAGCGGATGATGCGGGCGTCACCGCCGCCGGACACAGCTGGGGCGCTAGTGGCGCTACTAGCGGGGCGCGGTGGCCCCTCCAGCACGACGGTGGTTTGCGGGTTGCTCACCGGCCAAACCCCATCCGCCAGCATTTTGGTGAAATCGCCTGATACGCTTTGGCTGGCGAACCACACACGTGGCGCGGCGTTGGGGTTCTCGTAGATGTAGCCATCAGCGGTGCGCGCCACTAAGGGCAGGTCACCGGGCTTCAAGGTCTTGTCGATCTCCTCGATGGGTACGCCCGTGGCGAAGTAGCGGAGCCCCAATTGTTCAGCCATGCGTGAACGGTAGCCAGGCATCAGGGCCGTAAACTTGCGCTGATCTGCCGAGCCTGAGCTGTCACCCGCGCCGGTCGCTGCCGCATACAACTTGGAGCGCACCGGGTTATAACCGAGGGTCTGTTCCAGGCCGTGCGTCAGGCT
>JAYSVA010000033.1:0-4671 GCA_043718785.1 Hyphomicrobiaceae bacterium | reverse complement strand
TCCTGTGATGCCCGAGCCGTCTGGGTTCAACGCGAACAAGCCATCCGAGAACTGGATCCGCTCGAAGTTGCGGATGCTGTCGACGCCGTCGGCACCGAACACGCCCGGAACGATCGCCCCTAATGCATCCCGGGTGACATGAGTCACTTCGAGGAAGTCGGGATGGTTAGGATCGGCCCGGAACGTGTAGTTGCTGCGCACGTCACCAAACACCACTGTATCGACGCCGGTGTCGGCCCGGTTATCGAGAGAGCCCGCCGTATCGTAGAGGATCTCGCGGACAATGCTCAGCTGGCCAGGATTAACGGCACCCGACTGCATCAGCTCGGCCAGGCTCTTGTTTGCCCACTCCGCATGACCGGCAGCTGTCGCCGCGAGTGGCGTGAACTTTTCGGTCAAGGTGTTGGCCGTTGCGATTTGCGCGCCGGTGCCATCTTTGCTGGCGTGAACCCGGATCCGCACGTTGAGCCAGGCATCGCCGTCGAGCAGGTCGTTGCCAAGCCGCCCTTCAATAAAGTCGCTGCCGCCGCCGCCGAGGATGATCTCGCCGCCGCTCGTGCCGACTTCACCGAAAAACACCCCGTTTGCGTCGGGGGCACCGAAAAAGCTCCGCAACCCGTCAATTCGACCAACACCTTCCAGCGTCAGCCGGTTGTCGAAGTTCTCGCCAGCCAGCAGTTTTCCGGCCCCGTACAGGAAATCGTTGCCGTTCCAGCCCGATAGGCCTTCGACCGCGTCGAATCGATCACGCACAATAAGAGCTTGGCGCGTGTCGAATGGACGGATGCCCATGTCGGTATCCGCGTTGAAGGCGTCGCCTTTGTGGATGGCCCAGTCAAACCCGGCCATGCCGTTGTTGCGTTGGATGCCCTGCGACTGGAACATGATGTCGTCGCCATTCTCGCCGTCATAATCCGTATCGTTGCCCTGGCCGTTGAGCACGTCATGGCCGACAATCGGGCTGTTGAAGAACAGCTCGGAGTTGTCGCCCGACAGGCCATCAAAGCCGTCGCCGCCCTCGATCCAATCGCTGCCTTCATTGCCCAGGAGGGCGTCATTGCTAAGGCCGCCCAGCAACCAATCGTCGCCTTCACCAGCGAAGACCTCGGCCGTATTGACGCCAACGCGGATGAAGTCGTTGCCGGTATCACCGAACAGCAAGTTGAAGCCCGAGCCGCTAACGATCACGTCGTTGCCCTGGTTGCCGCGCAGCATGTTGTCACCGAACATATCTTCGATGATGTCGTCACCTTCGCCGCCGAACACCTGGTCGGATTCGGTGCCGCCGTTCAGGTAGTCGTTGCCACCGTCACCCCACAGGGTGTCGATGCCTTTGTCGCCGTAAATGCGATCGTTGCCTTCCGTACCGCCGAGCACAACGTGCTCGCCGCCGAGGAACCGCAGCACGCTGCCGTCGATGATTGCTTTGCCTTCTGCGTCGAGCACCGGTTGGAGATTTGCGTCGAGACGTACAGTTCCGATGGTGCGCACGACTTTGGGCGTCAGCGCTTGGACGGTGGCGACGTCAAACACGACATCATGGCGCACACGATTGCCGTCCACGTCGAATGTGTCGCCCACCTGTGCAACATTGGTGTCGAGTTCAAGAATGTAATCAGGTGTATTGAATATCAGTCCTGACAGGTGGGTCGAATGCAGGCCGCCCAGATCGGTGTTGCGCATCACTATGTCAGCGAACGTGTTCGCCTCCAGCTGGTTCAGCAGGTTCATGCCCTGCGTGCGGCTGAGATAATAGAAGCGATCACCGTTCTGTAGATTGGTCATCTGCGCTTCGAAGACGTAGTTGAAAGTCGGTCCAAGCATCCCGCCAAATTCCGGGTGGGCTTCGGCCAGTCCGCCAATCCAGAAGTCGACCTCGTTGAGGCCAGTTTCCTGTGTCGCCCAGACGCCCGTGCTGTTGACGAAATCAGCTCCATCAGTCGGAGTGAGACCATCGCCGGTCTGATCGATGCCGAACACTAGCTCCATGGCTGCAGCACGTTTGGCTTCGAGTGTCGTTGCAGCGAGGATTGACGGATGCAGCCCGTAGGCCGCAATGAAGTTGATGATAGATTCTGGGTGCGTAATGTTGATCGCAAAGTCTTTCCAGCTATCATACGGCTTTAGACCCGCGTCTCCGCTAGCCGCATAGAACTGAGCGCGTGCGTCATTCAGCGACGGAACGCCGGTTTCACGGCCGCGGGCAATGTTGAGGGCGGCCAAATCAAGCGGCAGGCCAACCAGATTGCTGCGCAGTGCACCGACGACGAACTCGTCGATAGCGTTGCCGGTCTGGCGGGTCAGGCCACGGATGATCGCACCCGTCGCAATTTCGTCGGAGATGCCGCTGAGCGGCACGCCGCCACTGGTCGTAAATGACTGCGGATTGAGGAATGCTTCGATCAAACCGATCTGCTGATCGCCTGGGGCCGCCATACCGTCAATGATTTGCAAGTTGTTGTTAAGGCGGTCTACGGTGTCGTTCAACATCGAGTGACCGAAACGATAGACCGTATGCGCGAACTCAGCGACGATGGCCGGGTCAATTTCCGGCGAGTTGGTGAACACGAACGCATTGGTTGCGGGCTGGATTTTGCGCGCGAACTCCTCGAACACGAGATGCTGATACTGCATTTCCGTGGCGAACTTCGCCGCCTGGAACATCCGTTCGCCGTCCCAATTCAGCGCGGCGATACCCGCTGCGGTTGTCGGAACAACAAGGATATCCGTATTCAGCCACTCGTTGATCAACGTGATATTGCCCGACGCCAGGATCGTCGCCTTGTTGGCTTCAACCAGCCGGTTGTGCTCGGAGTGGAAGATTGTGTGGACGGCGGTCAGGCCGATGTTCTCGTTGCCGCGCCCGTCACCCGTGATGAAGTGGGAGGCCAGCATTTCGTCGTCGTAGGTGCTGGGATTGTGATCGTCAGCAATCTTGTCGGCGTCATTGATGACACCATCCAGGTTGACGTCGGCCAGATCGAGCATGTCGATCACGCCATCGGTGTTCGCGTCGATCAAATGGCGAGGTCCAACAACCGCCATAGCTCCTGTCACATCAGCCGTCGTTATGACGCCGTCCCCGTTGAAATCCAGGATATCGCTATCTGCGACTTGGGCGATTTTGGGTGTAACCGGATTGTTGTCGTGGTTCCAAGTCCCAGGTGCCGCATGGTGGGCGATGTCAGCCAGGAACGGGTGGGTGCTGCGCACCGTGTTGAGCGGCAATGCCAAAGCCGGGTGCCCGCCCTCGACGTAGGTAATCGTCGTGGATGTTCCGGTGGCGACCTGCGCGAAGCCGTTCACACCGGGAACAAAGTTGCCATATTGATCAACGGCAAGCTCTGGAACGCTGTGAATATCGAAATCGCCGAGTTGGATGCCGAGCATTTCGGCGGCTTGCGCCTTCACTTCGGCCCAATTGGCAATGCCGCCGTGCGCACCGTTGAGCAATCTACCGGTTGAGACCGCATGCGAATCGGCGACGCCATTGCCATCGCTGTCCACCGACCACTTGTATTCACGCAGGAACACTTGGTGTGAGGCGCTGGAGGTATAAGTCTGGTTCTGGTCGATCCATGGCGTGGTCTGGTTGATCGTGTCGCGGGTGTTGTCCGCCGCCTCATTGATCGCGGTGTTTGGATTATCGACAAGAATGCCATCGGCACCGGCACCGATGACTGGTGTGGCGCGGGTAAGCACCATGAAATTCGCAGCTCCCGGCGCTGTGCTGTACAGCGGATCATCCGGCAGCAATGGGATATAGACGTTGCCCGCGCCACCCTTATTGACGAGATCGAGGCCGTGATCGAAGAACTGGCCGAACATCGTCATCCAGCCGTTGAAACCCGGCGACAAGCCAATGTCTGGCGACTGGGTGAGGATGTTGCTGAGGTCCGTGTTGGTGATCGCCAACTGGGTGGCGGTATTGTAGTCGGTGGCTTTGACTTCGTTTGGCAGCAGCGGGCGCACGAGCGTGTCGCTGACAACAACGACCGGCGTCAGGCCAGGGTGATCTGCTTGCCACGCCCCAAGGGACAAAGGATTGGCGAACCAAGCCGCAACGGCCGCCGGATTGTCGAGTGACTGGCTGACGATCAAATTTGAGATCGTGCGGGGCGCAGTATCAGCAATGCTGCCGGAATTGGCATAGTTGCTGGTGACGCCGGGAACCGGGAAGGTGCCCGGAAGCGGTGCCGTGGCGAGCCGGAAATCCGCTGGCAGGAGACGCGGCAAGATCTGATCGGCGGCGCCGAAATTCTGTTGGCCAGGCAGCAGGTTGTTGAACGTACCGTCCACGGTGCGCAAACCCAACGGCAGGAGCGCGGCATCCGCCCCGATGATGTCCACGAGGTTTTCGCCCGCAGCGTGGCGTTCGGCAATTTTGATTTGCTCAAGAATTTTTGTGAGATCGGCAAGATTGACGGTGAAACTCGTAGCCATCTGGTATCTCCATTAAATCAACAACTAGTCCGGGGGTGATACCAAAATCGTACATCAGGCAAGTTTTGAGTAGAGCTATGTAGCCATAGGCTGACGGCCCCTCAGCGTCAGACCTGAAGCACCGGACCATTGCCAAAAGATCAGACCTTGGTCTGATGTTGCTAACGCGGAAAATCGGGGCCTCGGAACAACCCCCAGGGCGCTTCAGCTCAGGCTTTCCATCATGCC
>JAYSVA010000320.1:0-3341 GCA_043718785.1 Hyphomicrobiaceae bacterium | reverse complement strand
GCAACGGCGCTGGCAGTTCCACCAACGGCGACGGCATCACCATCAACCTGGTTGGCGCCACGATAACCGAAGTCGCCCGCACGGTTCTCGGCGACATTCTCGGCGTCAACTACATCGTCAGTGACAAAGTCAAAGGCACCGTCACACTGCGCACCGTCCGTCCCGTCGACAAAACCGGGCTGCTGGAGATTTTTGATGCCGTGCTGCGTTCGGAAGGCGCCGCCTTGGTCGTTGAGGGTGGGCTGCACCGAATTGTTCCAGCCGCTGAAGCTGCGGCGGGCGGTGCACCCTTGCGGACCCAACGTCAGGGCCGGCCACAGGTCGGTGGTATGGCGACTGACATCGCGCCGCTGAAATATGTCGCAGCGGCCGAGATGGAGCGCATTCTGAAATCAGCGGCACCTGCAGCCGGTGTGCTGCGTGTTGATACCGCCCGCAACCTGCTGGTGCTGTCCGGCACCCCGAGTGAACTGGCATCGATGCGCGAGCTCATCAGCGTGTTCGATGTCGACAGCATGCGCGGCATGTCGTTCGGCCTGTTCCCGATTGAAACCGCTGACCCCGAAGCGATTGCTGGCGAACTCGACACCATCTTCGCCAACGACAAGGAAAGCCCGACCAAGGGCATCGTCCGCTTTATCGGCAACAAACGCTTGAAGTCGGTGCTGGTGATCTCGGCACGGCCGGAATTCATGCAGAAGGCCGCCGCCTGGATCAAACGGATCGACAAAGCGGCCAAGGCCACGGACAAGCAGGTCCACGTCTATCATGTGCAGCACCGCCCGGCGAACGAGGTCGCGACCCTGTTGCAGAAGGTCTATTCGACCGGCCAGCGCGGCAGCACAACATCGACAACATCATCGTCATCGTCGACGCGATCCACCACCGGATCAGACGGCGGGGGTTTCGGCTCCACCAGCCTCGGCAGCACGACCGGACTGGGCACAGGCGGGGCATCAGGCTTTGGCAGCAGCGGCGCGCAGAGCGTGACGCCGGCCGTGGCCCCAGGCTTCGGTGGTGCGGCCAGCACGCCGCCCGCTCCATCCCCACAGCCAGTCGCTGCTAGCGATCAGATCATCACGGGGTCCGTCGGCGCGAGTGGCGGCGCTCAATTGCCGCCCGACGACCGTTCGTCCGGGGTTTCCGTGGTGGCTGACGAGCAGAACAACACCATCGTGGTCACGGCCACAGCCTCGGAGTACCGCCGCATCCGCACGATACTGCAGGCCATCGACTCGTCACCGAAACAAGTGCTGATCGAAGCAACCTTGGCAGAAGTTACGCTCAATGACGAACTCAAGATGGGCGTGCGCTGGTTCTTTGGTAAGGGCGCCAACAGCGCCAGCCAGACCGATGCCGTTGGCACCAGTTTCGGCCCGCTCACAGGGGCGGCAGCGAACCTGCTGCCCGGCTTCTCCTATGTGTTTAACTCCATGAACATCAAAGCGGTGATCAACGCGCTGAGTACCGTTTCTGACGTCAACATCATCTCCTCACCAACATTGATGGTGACGGAAAACAAGAAGGCCACGCTCCAGGTCGGCAACGATGTACCGGTGCTCACCCAAACAGCGGTTGGCATTCAGAACGTCGGTGCTCCCATCGTCAACTCCGTCACCTATCGCAGCACCGGTGTCATCTTGAACATCACGCCGCGTGTCGCCAACGATGGCCGCGTGTTGCTGGATATCGAGCAGGAATCCAGTGATATCGCAGGGGGCCTTGCCACCGGCATTCAGTCGCCGTCCTTCGTGCAACGCAAGGTCAAAACCACGGTCACTGTGCGGGATGGTGAAACGATTATCCTGGCAGGATTTATCCAGGATCGGGCGCAGCGTGACCGCAGTCAGATGCCCCTCGTCGGCAACATTCCCGTGCTCGGCAACCTGTTCAAGACCAAAGATGACAAGATCGACCGCACCGAACTGCTGATCTCGATCACGCCGAATGTGGTCCGCGACGACAGCCAGATTGCGGCGGTCACATCGGAGTTCCGCGATAGCTTGAACCTCTCGACCCGACCGCAGCGCAAAACCGCCCCCGATCACCGCGAACAATTCGACCGTATCACCCGCTAAGAAATTGCTCTGACGACGTCCCGGTGTTCAAGCGCCTCAGCGCGGCCGAGCGCCCACTATCGGAGTCATCGGCTCTGTAGCCTCCTCCCCCTCGAGGCCTCAAGGGGGAGGAGGAGAAAAACCGCGATGGTGTGCCTGTGGCGAGTTCAAATGCGATAGCCCTGCCATCAAGGGGGAAGGTGCCCGACAGGGCGGATGGGGGTGCTGCGACGTCCAAGAAATGACTCACCCCGGCGATCAAGGTGGCCCAGGCATCCTTGCCATCTGCGGGCCGACATGATGAATAGCCTGAGCAATCCCCGCGTAGGTACTCAACCTCAGGATCCCGCCATGACGCTGTCCATGTATCAAGCTTCCGTACCCGTTCTCGTCCAACATCTGAACGCGCTGATCACTGTTCTCGACAAGGCTGACGCGTTCGCGACTGCGAAGAAAGTCGATCCAACCGTGCTGCTGACGGCCCGCCTCGCCCCGGATATGTTCCCGCTGACCCGGCAGGTGCAGATCGCCTGTGATTTCGCCAAGGGGGTATCAGCCCGCCTCGCCGCTGTGGACGTGCCGTCCTATGAGGACACCGAAAAGACGATCCCGGAGCTGAAGGCACGCATCAAAAAGACCATCGCCTTCATTCAGAGCATGAAACCGGCGCAGATCGACGGTTCGGAAGATCGTTCGGTTGAGATCAAGATGGCGGGCAAGCCGGTGACCTTCAAGGGCCAGCCCTACTTGGTGAACTTCGCCATGCCGAACTTCTTCTTCCACCTCGCCATGTGCTACGCCATTTTGCGCCACAACGGCGTTGACCTCGGCAAGCGCGACTTCATGGGTGCCGTTCCCGGCATGCCGGCGGTTTAAGATGGCAACGCCACTGCAAGATCAAGTCGGGCCCGACAAATCATTGGACCCGAAAGCCGTCCGGCCCCGCACCTTCGAGCCCGCCAAAACCGGTGCGCTAGAAGCGTGGCTGGCCCAAGCCCTCGGTGCTAAACAACTGCGCATCACCGAGGCGCAGTTGCTCAGCGGCGGTGCGGTGCAGGAGAACTGGCGGCTGGCCGTGCAGCAAGATGGCCAGCCCCCCCAACAATGGGTGCTGCGGACCGATGCCAACCAGCGGCTGTCGCTCAGCCTCGACCGCGCGAGCGAGTTCCAGGTGATCGAAGCCGCCTTCGCGGGCGGTGTGCCGGTGGCAGAACCCATCGTCCGCTGCCAGGATGAGGCTGTCATTGGTCGCCCGTTTCTGATCCAGCGGTTTGTCGAGGGCCA
>JAYSVA010000319.1:0-7360 GCA_043718785.1 Hyphomicrobiaceae bacterium | reverse complement strand
TGGGCTCGCCCTTCGGCAGCTTGTACCGGTAGGCATAAATCAGCACGAGCAGCATCAACGACGCGCCGAGCAGCAGGCCGGGAATGATACCGCCAATGAACAAATGCGCGACGGACACCGAACCACCAGCGGCGAGCGAGTAGATCACCATGTTGTGGGAGGGCGGGATCAGTAGCGGTTGGAGTGACCCGGACACAGTGACCGCAGTGGCGAACACGCGTGGGTAGCCCGCTTTGATCATCTGCGGGATCATGACGGAGCCGATGGAAGCGGTGTCAGCCACGGACGAGCCGGAGATGGCGCCGAACATTGTCGATGCCAGCAAGTTCACCAGGGCCAGACCGCCGCGGATGAAGCCAACGAACACCTTGGCGAGGTTGATCAGTCGCGTGGCCATGCCGCCCTCGCCCATGATCGCGCCCGCCAGAATGAAAAACGGGATGGCCAACAGCGGAAAGTCGTCCATGCCGTCGGATGTCTTCAGCGCAATGGCCTCAAGCGGGATGCCCATCCACAACGCTGCTAGAATTGCCGCGAGACCGAGCGCATAGGCCACGGGCATGCCGAGCATGCAGAGCACACTGAAAGAGCCAATCAGAACCAGCGCATTCATCAGCGGTCGCCTCGATCTGAGTTATTCCGACGAAATGGTGCCACCGGCGAGCTCTTCATCCGTTGGCGGCGGCGGGAACCAATTGCCTTTGAGAAACCGCTCGATGATGAACAAGGTGGTCAGAGCACCAGCCACGGGCACTGGCAGGTACGAGACCCCGACCGACATAATGGGAAACTCGGCGATGGTTTGAAACCAAGTTTTCATCACCAGCTTGATGCCGAACCAAACGAGAAAGACATTAGTTGCGAGCATGCATAGCTCAATCACAATGCCGAGGATTGCGCGCCCGCCATCGCCCAGTGCGTTGGGCAGCATGCCGACGCCGATATGCAGGTGCTCGCGGTAGCAGACCACGGCCGACAGAAACGACAGCACGATCATCAGCAGGATAGCGAGCGGCTCCGGCCAGGACGAAGCGGAGTTGAGGACGTAGCGCGTGAACACGCCGTACGGAATGATGATGGTGATGACGACCAGCGCTACCCCAGCAACGAAAACGCACGCCTGGTTAAGGCGGTCCATGAACGCGAAATAAGCGGATTTCATAAGCACCCCTTCGGCACTTAGGCCGCCCTACCGCAGTCCATGGTCATCAAGATGCTGGCGCCAGCCGGGAGGCCAGCGCTAGGTCTTCGTCACTTCACAGCGTTGATGCGCTCAATCAGCGCCTTGTGTACCGCTGCGTGCTTATCCCACACCGGCTTGACGGCATCCTGGAACGCCTGCTTGTTCTTCACTTCGTTGATGACGGCACCGGCCTCCACCATCTTCTTCAGGCTCTCGGCCTCGCGAACATTCCACAGTTTGCGCTGCTCCTGCTGCGCCTCCTCGGCGAGCTTCATCATCAGCGCCTGATCGTCCTTGGACAAGGCCTCAAAGCTCTTTTTGGAGAACACCAGGATCTCCGGAATCATCAGGTGTCCGGTCTTAGAGTAGAACTTCGCGTAGCGGTAGTGCTGCCCGCTTTCGAAGCTAGGTTCATTGTTCTCGGCGCCGTCAACCACGCCGGTTTGCATGCCGTTGATGAGCTGGTCGAAGCCCATCGCCACGCCGTTGCCGCCCAGTGCGTTCATCGTGTCGACGAACAGCGGGTTCCCCATCATGCGGATCTTGAGGCCCTTCAAGTCAGCCAGTTCGGTGATCGGTTTTTTCGAGTTGTAGACGTTGCGAACACCGGCATTCATGTAGCACAGGCCGACCAGCCCGGCGGTCGGATGGTTTGTCAGCTTGGTCAGCAACTCCGCACCGATTTCGCCGTCGATGATTTTTTCCATGTGACCGACATCGCGGAACACGAACGGCAGGTTGAACACGTTGAATTCGGGCACCAGTGGCCCCATTGGGCCGACCGAGATCCGAGCAATTTGGAGTGCGCCGAGCTGTGCCTGCTCGATCATTTCCTTCTCGCCGCCCAGCTGCATCGATGGGAACATCTGAATTGAGATGCGCCCCTGGGTGGCCGCTTCAAGCTTCTTGCCCATCGACTCGACCGCGGCGACCGTTGGGTAGCCGGTCGGATGCACATCCGTCGCTTTAAGCACCATCTTGGCCTGCGCCGAGGCTGGCAGAGTACCAGCACCTGCCGTTGCCGCCACAGCTGCTGCCGCAGCACTAGACTTTAGAAAATCACGCCGCTTCATGTTTCGCTCCCTGATCTCGTTTCGTCATTTTCAGCTAAACGACGGCACGGTCTCATTTTTTGCTGACGTCGCGGCGCGCCGTCATCCGTGATGACTCAGCACGCCTAGCCGACTATAACGCTAGCAACCAGAATCGGCGTCCGCAATCCGGAAGTACTGTCCCGACATTGGTTACGCGCGAATTAAATTTCTTCCTGGGGGCGGAGTTTAAATGTCGACCACTGTACGAACGAGCCCGGAAACGGAAACGCCTGTTAATCCCTATAGCCTGCTAGATGCGGTGAACGCCTCCAGCGATAGCGCGCATATGGGCTGGCTGCTATTCCTCGGCCTGATGACCTATCTAACGATCGCGGTGGCTGGCGTCTCCCACAAGGACCTGCTGCTGCAGACGCCTGTTTCATTGCCGATCCTACAAGTCAGCATCCAGCAGGTACAATTCTTCCAGTTTGCTTCGGTACTGCTGGTGCTGCTGCACATGGGCGTGGTGTCGCAGCTGGTATTGGTGGCCAAGAAGACGCTGGAGTTCGATTCGGCCGTCCAACTGCTGGAAGCCTCCGATCGCCGCACCCATCCGCTGCGGCTGGAGTTGCATAATTTCTTTTTCGTCCAGGCGATTGCTGGCTCCCACCGCAGCCGCGTGATGAGCATGTTCCTGCATGGTATGAGCTGGCTAACGCTGGTCGTCCTGCCGGTGGTGCTGTTGCTGTTCATCCAGATCCGTTATCTGCCGTTTCATGACGCGGCGATCACCTGGGTGCACCGGCTGGCGCTGGTGGCTGACATCATCGTGCTGATTACCATCGGCATTTTCCTGCTGCGCGGCGAAAGCTCGTTTGGCCTCGCGGTCGGCCGCACTGTCCGCGAACGCCCAATCAGCTTCATCACAACATCGGCGGTGTTCCTGGCGACAACGTTCTTCTCGTTCTTTGTCGCCACCATTCCGGGCGAAACCCTGGACCGGATGTCACGTGGCATGATGGGCCAGGCAACGGGTGCAGACCCGGCCCCGACCAGAGCTGGGCCGCGCGTCGGTGCCGTCGAGGCTAAGCCCAACTTTATGGTGGGGTTTACGCTGCCGTTCCTGAAAACACGCAACGATGGCTCGCTGTTCGGCGTGTTCCATCGCAATTTGATCGCCACTGATCTCGATTTCTCCGGCAAATCGGGGGAAACCGTCAGTCTGCGCGGACGCGACCTGCGGTATGCCAAGCTCGACCGCAGCAACCTTGCATCCGCTGATCTGACGGGGGCCGATCTCGACGGTGCCAGCCTGATCGCGGCTGATCTGAGTGGCGCCAAACTACAATGCGCCGATCTCAATGAGCTGATCCTTTCGGAAAACCGCGCCGCCGCTCTGTGCGCAAGTGCCAGGGGGGCAAATTTCACCCGCGCCAACCTGAAGGGTGCGCGGATGTCGGGCATCGATGCCCAGGGGGCGAAATTCGAAGAAGCCCAGATGGGGGCGGCGGAACTTAGCTATTCAGTGCTGTCGGGCGGCAACTTCTCCTCCGCCCACATGGAGCGCGTGGACATGACCGGCGGCGTCCACGCTGAGGGGGCCAATTTCCTCATCGCCTCGCTGCAAGGCGCCGATCTGACGGGGGCCCTGCTGCACGGCTCGGACTTCTCCAGCGCTTCGATGCAGGGCGCCATGCTAAGCCACGCCCAGCTCTATGGTGTTGCACTGCGCGATGCCGATCTTGAAGGGGCCGACCTCAACCAGGCAAAACTGCAGGGGGCTGATCTCACTGGGGCCAAACTGCGCGCCAGCGACCTGCGCGGGGCCCACATCTGGCTAACTTTGCCACCGGCAACTGAGTCGGTCAGCAATGCCGATCTGACCGACATGGTGATGAACCCGCTCGACGATAAAGAACTGGCATCATTCCAAGATGTCGTCAGTCGCATGACCGTGACGCGCGCACAGAACCTCGTCAAAGACGCGATGGCTCCGCTGTCCAACGTTGCCGACAGCCGCAAGTGGCTGGGCTCTGCCGATCAGGGCCGCTGGCAAGCTCTGTCGGCAGCAGGTAGCGGCGCCCTCAATGATAGTTACAAACTGCGCATCACCGACTACCTCGGCGCGCTCGCGTGCAAGGCGCGCTGGAACGCCGGCCACGTCGCCACCGGCATCGCCAAACGGGCGCAAGGCCAGCAGTTCCGTGGTGACATGCCCGCATTGTACGACCGCATCCGCGCGCGGGAATGCCCGGCAGCCGACAATATCGGCCGCAAGGCCCTGCGCGATTTGGCCTCCGCCGTCGATAACGTGCGTGGGAACTAGGGTTGGGTCAGCTGTAGCAAGCGGCTGCCCCTGTATTTTTTGAAAAGCACCCCCTTCTCGTCATATGCGAACGCCTCCCGGGACGACGCAGCAAAATTGAATGAAATTCGATCAGACATTTTGAAGGTTGTTACAATCTGTTGCGGTAAATGCCTGCTCAATCCACCAGCCAGCGCCCATGGGCCTTGGTTCCGATATGCTGCGAATTCCTTGGTACCCATGTCTGCTCCCGACTATCAGACCCGCACCGGTCAAGCACCCTCTCTATCCCTGCGACGCGGTCGTGACGTTCGCCTCGATCTTGTGCGTGGGTTCGCACTCATCTGCATCTACATCGACCATGTGCCCGGCAATGCCATGGCTGCCATGACCTTGCGGGCGTTCGGCATCTGCGACGCCAGCGAAGTCTTCGTGCTGGTGTCGGGCATTGCCGCAGCGATGGCCTATCGCCGCCTGTTCCAACAGGACCGCAAGCGGGCGATCACTAAAATGGTGCACCGTGTGGCCCGGCTTTATCTGGCGCACCTTGTGCTCGCCATCGCGACGATATCGGCACTGTTATGGGCGGCCAAGACGTTTCAGAACCCGGCCTATTTCGCGCACTCCACCCTTGCCCTGCTGCCGACCTCCCCCGCTGTCGCATTTACGGGCCTGCTGACGTTGACCGTGCAGCCGGGGTATCTGCATGTGCTGCCGATCTACATCGTTCTGATGATGTGGCTACCAGTGGCGCTGCTGCTGGCGCAGCGCAACTATTTGTTGCCGTTGCTGCCCTCGTTTGCGCTTTGGCTTGTTGTGGCTGCGACCGGGGTTAACCTGCCCGCCTATAACGAGCCGTCAGGTTGGTACTTCAATCCGCTAGCGTGGCAGTTCCTCTTTACCATCGGCATCGTGATCGGCCATTGGCGTGAGGCTGTGCGCGAACGCAATATTGACCTGAATGTCGTGCGGAGTGCGTACCGGCCGCTAGTCATCGCCGCATCGGTTTACCTGGGTTTCGGCCTGCTGATCGCGGCTCCGTGGGCGATACTGCCACCATTTGCCACCTGGCGATTGGTAGAGCCAAACTGGCTGTCGCTTGAGGCAAAGCAGAACCTCGCGACCCTGCGGCTGATCAATATTCTGGCGCTGGCTTATCTTGCCAACTTTTTTATCCCCCGCGCAGGCGTCTGGATTGAGAACCTGCCCGCCCGTGCCCTCGCCACCATTGGCCGCAACGCTTTGCTGGTGTTCTGCATCGCCACTATTCTGGACGAATGGCTGCTCATCGTCCGGACGCAGGGCGCGCGCGGGGTGGGCTATCAGATCGCCATCAACGTCGGTGGCGTGCTGGTGATGTGGCTGAGTGCGGTTCTGGCGGAGCGTTACTACGCCAGGCAGCCCCGCCCGATGGTCGGCTTGCCTGCGGCGGCATGAACCGCCGTCTAGATTTGTGCAAGCCAGCGGCCCTGTGTATGACCAGCCAGAGTGATGCGCCCCCCCCCCAAGTCATCCCAGGTTTTAAGGTCATCGCATGAGCCCGCCCTCCACACGCCAAAACTACCCCGTCCGTCCGTTCCTGCCCGGTGACACGCCTGCTTTGCGCGAACTGTTCGCCCAAAGCATCGACGAGCTGTGCCAGGAAGACTACGACGACGACCAGCGCCTCGCCTGGATTTCACGCGTTGAGGACGCGGGGGCGTTCGCCAAGCAGCTCGGCGGCATGGTGACGCTCGTTGTGATGATTGATGGCGATTACGCCGGGTTCGCCTCGCTGCAGGACAATGCGGTGCTGGAGATGCTCTACGTCAGCCCGCACTACGCGGGCGAGGGCGTCGGCGCGACGCTGGTCGAGACGATGGAACGGCTGGCCACCGCGCGCGGCTCCAAGGAGTTGACAGTTAATTCCAGCGAAACCGCCGTGATGTTCTTTGAAGCACGCGGCTATATCGCCAACAGCCGTAACCTCATCCCCATCGACGACCAATGGCTGAGCAATACGACGCTGGTTAAGCAGCTTGGGCCTGAAGCGGCGAAGAGTAAGAAACGAAAACGAGACCGCCCGCTTTTGTGAGCAATCCCGTTAATCCAACTTATCCGCCAACGTCGCAAACGACAGCTAGCGATCAACCCTTTTTCTTCGCCTTGCGAGCGGCGTAACGGGCGTCGCGGTCGGCTTTTTGCTTGAGTTCGAGCTCTTCGGCGGCGGCGACCTCGGCTTGGTAAGCGGCTTCGTCAGCAGCTTTTTTGGCGGCGGCGGCTTCAGCTTTTGCGACCAGTTCTTCCGCTTCACGCTGCTGCTTTGCAACCTTTGCCGCTTCACGCTTTTCCTGGCGCTCGGCTTCCTTAGCGACAGCGGCCGCCTGGCGTGCCTTGACTTCCGGGTCATCCGGGCCGGGACGCGCCTTGAATTTTTCGAGGACGGCCTTGCGAGCCTCAGCTTGTGCTGCGATGCGATCCACGAAACCGGCGCCTTTGCCCGTAGCCTTCAATGACTTCATGTGTCTCCGTCCAGATCCAATGTCAGCGGTTCGCTCAGCATGATCGCTGCGAACCGAGGCGACGCAGCGCGCCTCCTGAGCTGCTGCCCAATACGCGCAGCGACGTTGCCAACGACGTTACTTGTGGGGATTGAAATGCGCGGCGTATCAAACGAGCCTGCGCAATGAGTAACCAGCCGTGTCGGATGCATAAATCGCATCGCGTGTCAAAGCAAGAGCCAAAGCTGCAACAAAAACGCCCATCCCGCCTGCAGTTTGGCATAGTGAGCCCAAATGTGAGAAGCAGCCGCTTGCGCGACCGCTTCCGAAGGTACGCCTGTCAGCAGTTACTTCGCCA
>JAYSVA010000318.1:0-7371 GCA_043718785.1 Hyphomicrobiaceae bacterium | reverse complement strand
TAATTTTCCGCACTGGCTTGCCTTCCAGAGCGCGCATTACGCCGTCGAGCTTCAGAGCGGCAGCCTCAACCTCAGGTTGGGAAGCTGTTCGCGCAATCCGAAGCTCATCACGCCGCTTACCGTTGACTTGTACGGCCATGGTGATCTCCTCGTCAACGAGAAGGGCTGTTTCTACGGTCGGCCACGGTTGATCCGCCAGCAAGGTGTGGTTTCCGAGCCTCTGCCAGCAGTCTTCGCCAAGGTGCGGCATCATCGGATTGATCATGTGCACCAGCAACTCGGCACCTTCGCGCAGTGCCCAGGCCATATCGGCACTTGGCTTGTCGGCAGACGCCAGGGCTACCTGAAATGCAGTCGTGTATTCATAGATTTGCGCAACCGCCACGTTGAAGCGCAAGCCTTCAATGTTGGCTGCAACCTTGGCCAGTGCTTTATGACCGGCACGTCGCAGTTCGGTGGCAGTCTGGTCAAGTGCCGCTGGCTTGCCAATGTCGGGCTTGGCTGCTTTGGCACTCGCATCGTCGATAAGCCGCGAAATACGTTGCACGAAACGGCCGGCGCCGACGACGCCAGTTTCGGTCCATATCACGTCCCGTTCGGGCGGGCTGTCGGACAGCACGAACCAGCGGGCGCAATCGGCTCCGTACCCTGCGATGATATCGTCGGGATCGACGAGGTTCTTTTTCGACTTCGACATCTTCTCGATTGAGCCGATGATCGCTGGCTTCCCCGTGTTCAGTGCAGTGGCTGAGCGGTTCGCCCCTTCGCCGACAAACTGAACTTCGGTCGGCAGCAGCCACTTGCCGTCATGCGACTTATAGGTCTCGTGCACCACCATGCCCTGCGTGAACAGCGCCCCGAACGGCTCTTTCAGTGTCGGCGCGAGGTGGCCAGTTGCGCCCATCGCGCGGGTGAAAAACCGCGAATACAACAGATGCAGGATCGCGTGCTCAATACCGCCGATATACTGGTCAACTGGCAGCCAGTAGTCGGCGGCCTTGGTGTCAACCGGTGTCGTCGCATCGGGTGCTGTGAAGCGGACGAAGTACCACGAACTGTCGACGAACGTGTCCATCGTGTCGGTTTCGCGAACCGCTTTACTCTTGCACGTGGGGCAGTTCACGTGTCGCCAAGTCGGATGGCGGTCGAGTGGATTGCCGGGCACGTCGAACGTTGCATCTTCCGGCAATTTCACCGGCAGATCTTTGGCGGGTACCGGTACGATCCCACACTTTTCACAGTGAATTACGGGAATCGGGCAGCCCCAGTAACGCTGGCGTGACAGGCCCCAGTCACGCAGCCGGAAGTTGACTTTGCGCTTGGCAACCTGGGTGCCGTCGAGCGTCGTTCCTTCGAGCTGCTTGGCGACGGCGTCGAACGCGGCCTTTGGCGACATGCCATCGAGATGCTTCGAATTGATCATCACCCCGTCGTCGAGAAACGCGGTGCCCTTGGCAATTGAGGCGATTGCCTTGCTCTGTGCGGGCTCGTCCTTTGGCGCCACAACGGCCTTGATCGGCAACTTGTATTTAGTGGCGAATTCGATGTCGCGTTGATCGTGCGCCGGGCAGCCGAAGATGGCGCCAGTGCCGTAGTCCATCAGCACGAAGTTGGCGACGTAGACCGGCACCTCCCACGTCGGATCAAGCGGGTGGATCGCTTTGACGCCCGTGTCGAAGCCCATCTTCTCGGCGGTTTCCACCTCGGCTGTGGTTGTGCCCGTGCGGCGGCATTCATCGCAGAATGCAGCGAGTTTCGGATTGTTTGCGGCTACTGCTTTAGCGAGCGGGTGGTCGGCTGCCACCGCCATGAATGACGCGCCATACAGCGTGTCGGGCCGGGTTGTGAACACCTCGAGCTCGGTGTGGCCCTTTGGTGCGCGGGCGCTGGCCAGTTTCCAGCGGAGCATCAGCCCTTCGGAGCGGCCGATCCAGTTCTCCTGCATCAGGCGAACCTTATCCGGCCATTTATCCAGTGTTTTCAATGCATCGAGCAAGTCGTCGGCGTAGTCGCTGATGCGGAACGCCCATTGCAGACGCTCGCGGATTTCAACCTCGGCACCGGAGCGCCAGCCTTTGCCGTCGATCACTTGCTCGTTGGCGAGTACGGTCTGGTCAACAGGATCCCAGTTGACCTTGCTGGATTTGCGGTATGCCAGCCCTTTGCCCATCATGTCGATGAACATGCGCTGCTGGTGCACATAATAGGTCGGATCGCAGGTCGCGATTTCACGTGCCCAATCGAGCGATAGGCCCATCGACTTGAGCTGCTTCTTCATCGCGGCGATGTTTTCGTAAGTCCACTTGCCGGGATGAACCTTCTTTTCAATCGCCGCATTTTCAGCCGGCATGCCGAACGCATCCCACCCCATCGGGTGGAGGACGTTGAAGCCTTTGGCGCGTTTGTAGCGGGCGAATACGTCACCCATCGCGTAGTTGCGCACGTGACCCATGTGGATGCGGCCTGACGGGTACGGGAACATTTCCAGCACGTAGCACTTAGGCCGCGACGTATCGGTGTTCGACGCCTTGAAGGTCTGGCGGCGGTCCCACTCGGCTTGCCAATGCTTCTCAACGATGGCGGCGTTGTAACGCTCGCGGGCTGGTTCGGCCGAAGTTGTTACGGAGTGCGGAGGCGTTGCAGCGTCGGCCATGGCGGCGGAAATCCGGGTGTGAGTTGTTTGAATCGTATCAGCCACTAAGGGGCGTGCTGGTCAAGTGGGGGCGGTCAAGTGGTACGACATGTCGATGGTGATATGTCGGCAAAACGCGAAAACGCCGACATATGCTGAGCGATATGTCTGTAGCACCGACACGTTGGCGGTGATATGTCGGCAAAACGCGAAAATGCCGACATATGCTGAACAATATGTCTGTGGTACCGACACGTCGATGATGATCTGTCGGCAAAACGTGAAAACGCCGACATATGCTGAACGATATGTCTGTGGTACCGACACGTCGATGATGATCTGTCGGCAAAACGTGAAAACGCCGACATATATACACGACTGGCAGTCCAGGGCACGAGCCAGAGCATGAGGTAGACATGAACGACCCGCAGCGGCCCTACAACGATTTGCCATTGCTGCCACCGGCGCGCGACGTCGAGAGCAAGGCGGTACTGAAGGCGTGTGTCCGCGCCAATGCGGCACTTGCGGCGCTGCGGGTGGCCGGGAAACTGATTCCGGATCAGACCGTGCTGATCAACACCATCCCGCTGCTGGAAGCCAAAGGCAGCTCGGAAATCGAGAATATCGTCACGACCAATGATGCGTTGTTCCGCCAGGCCAGTCTCGCTGACGCCGACGCCGACCCGTCAGTCAAAGAGGCGCTGCGCTATCGCGCGGCGCTTTTTGAAGGCTTTGAAGCCATCAAGCTGCGGCCGATCACGACGAGCACCGCAGTAGAAATCTGCCGTACGCTCAAGGGGGTCGGCCTCGACATTCGTGCGACCCCGGGCACGACGCTGACCAACTCCCATACCGGCGAAGTCATCTATACGCCGCCCGAGGGCGCGGATCACCTGCGCAGTCTGCTGGCCAACTGGGAACGGTTCCTCAACGAGCCGACTGACCTCGATCCGGTCGTACGAATGGCCTTGCTGCACTATCAATTCGAAGCGATCCATCCGTTCGTCGATGGCAACGGGCGGACGGGACGCGTCCTCAACATCCTCTGTCTCGTACAGGACAAGCTGCTCGATCAGCCGACACTGTACCTCAGCCGCCATATCCTGAAGACGCGGGGCGAGTATTATCGGTTACTCAGCCAAGTGACCTCGACTGGCGAGTGGGAACTTTGGGTGCTCTACATGCTCAATGCCGTTGAGCAGACTGCAATCTGGACGAAGGACAAGATTCTATCGATCCACGCTTTGATGGAACGGGCCACCGAGCTGGTGCGGACGGGCGCTCCCAAGGTCTACTCGCGCGAACTGGTCGAGCTGTTGTTTACCAAGCCCTATTGCCGCATTGGCGACGTGGTTGAACGCGGCATCGCCAAGCGCGAAGCTGCATCGAAGTATCTGAAGGAACTCGTTGCCCTTGGCATGTTGATCGAAGAAAAATCCGGTCGCGACAAGATCTACCTGCACCGGGTCTACATGGACTTGCTGTCTAGCGACGAACACGCCGTCAAACCATATCCAACCGTCGCCGCCAGCTCTGTGGTGCGGCCCAAGAAGGTGAAAGCATGATTGTTTCCTCCTCAGTGACCGCATTGGCCGACATCAAGGCACGGATGGCGACGGTCAAGGTCGCTCGCCTGGGCCTAACGCCAGCTAAACTCATTGCTGTGTCCAAGACTTACGATGCGTCGGCTATCCTGCCTGTGCTTGAGGCCGGGCATCGGTTGTTCGGTGAAAACCGGGTGCAGGAGGCACAAGGTAAGTGGCCAAACCTCCGGCAACAGTTCCCCGATATCGACCTACATCTCATCGGACCGCTGCAATCCAATAAGGCCAAAGAGGCGGTGGCGTTGTTCGACTGTATTCACACCATCGACCGTCCGAAAATTGCCGAGGCCATCGCGTCAGAGATGGCTAAGCAGGCGCGGCAGCTAAAATTGTTTGTCCAGGTGAACACTGGCGAAGAGGAACAAAAAGCCGGAATTATTCCACGTGAAACAATGGCTTTCGTGGCTATGTGCAGAAATCAATTGAAGTTAAACATCGCCGGACTTATGTGCATCCCGCCGGTTGATGAAGAACCGGCGGTGCATTTTGCGTTGCTAGCCAAACTGGCTCGGGAAGCCGAACTTCCCGAACTCAGCATGGGCATGAGCGCCGACTTCGAAACCGCAGTTGAATTCGGTGCGACTTACGTGCGTGTTGGCAGTGCGATCTTTGGCTCGCGGTCGGTTGCGTAAACGCTATTTATTTGATGACAGCCGGTTGACCGCTGCTACGTTGAGATGGTCCGAAGTCAGGAACAAGCCCATCGCGTGGGGCGTAGGGAACCGTGCTGATCCAAATGGGCCGGGGTGGCAGTTCGAAAGTTTGTGCCACTGTTGGGGGTTGCGTTGCCCGCAGGCTCAGCAGCAGCAACGTAAAGAATGCGATCGACAACGCGATCACAGCGGCAAAGTTTCCGAGTGAAGTTGGCTGCCGCTGACTGTTCGTCTCTCCTCGTCTAGCGTCCGCTTGTGGAATTTTGGGGTGCCGTCCGCTTGTTTGTGCCGCAGGATTATTCGAACTCGTTGTAAAATCGATCTCCTCGGATAAGCTCGCTTTCATCGGAATGACCTCTTGGTTGAGTGGATACTCTCCCCGGTTTTCCCGCGCGCACTATGAACCCCGCACGCGACAGACATTCTTTGTACAATAATTCAGTAGTTCAATTTATGGCAAAAATGGAATTTCACGAAATCGTGTATGAAAGAAAATGGTTATGCTTCAAATTGATATATTAAAACGGACTATAACTAAACAGCCAAGAGATATACCAATATTGATATTGTATGGCTCGTTACAATGGAGTTTTAGCTAATCAAAGTTTGGTTTGCGAGCCATTATTAGACCTGGATTGCTCGTCACGGTATATCGCCGCTTGTTGGCTGTTGCTGCGGTGACAGCCAACATTCCCGACTCATCACAGAATAAACTTGGACAGATCGGCGTTCTTCGCCAGATCGCCGACACGGGCATGCACGAACGTGCCATCGATTTTTACCGTTTGACCGGGCTTGTCTGACGCATCGAACGATATCTCGTCGAGTACGCGCTCCATCACGGTCTGCAATCGCCGGGCGCCGATGTTCTCGACCGTCGAGTTGACCAGTACGGCGATGTCGGCGAGTGCGTCAACGGCATCATCAGTAAAGTCGAGAGTGACCTGCTCAGTCGCCATTAGCGCCACGTATTGCTTGATCAGGCTGGCTTGCGGCTCCGTCAAAATGCGCCGCAAATCCTCCCGCGTTAGCGCTTTGAGCTCGACGCGGATTGGTAAGCGGCCCTGTAGCTCAGGAAGTAGATCCGACGGACTGGCAACATGAAATGCGCCTGAAGCAATGAACAGGATGTGGTCAGTCTTCACCGGGCCGTACTTGGTTGATACCGTCGTGCCTTCGATTAGTGGCAGCAGGTCGCGCTGCACGCCTTCGCGGGAGACATCGCCGCCGACACGGCCGCCCTCGGAGCGCTGGCAGATCTTGTCGATCTCATCAAGGAAGACGATGCCGTTGTCTTCCACCGCGCGCACGGCTTCCTGGCCGATCTGGTCAGTGTCGAGCAACTTGTCGCTTTCCTCGGCGATCAGCGGTTCAAAGGCGTCTTTAACAGTGACCCGGCGTGGCTTGCTGCCGCCCTGCCCCATCGCCTTGCCAAGCATTTCGCCAAGATTGAGCATGCCCATCGATGCGCCGGGCTGGCCGGGGATTTCGAACATCGGCATGCCGCCCGGGCGGGCGTCTGAGACCTTGATGTCGATCTCTTTGTCGTTCATCTCGTTGTTGCGCAAGCGCTTGCGAAAGCTTTCGCGGGTGGCCGGCGACGAGCTTTCGCCAACCAACGCATCCAGCACGCGCTCCTCGGCAGCCTTTTCCGCCCGTGTCCGGACTTCGCGGCGTTTGTTGTCGCGGATCAGGCCGATGCCGATCTCGACAAGGTCGCGGATGATGCTGTCGACATCGCGGCCCACATAGCCTACTTCGGTGAATTTCGTTGCCTCGACCTTGAGGAACGGCGCTTTTGCCAGTTTCGCCAGGCGGCGGGAGATTTCGGTTTTGCCAACGCCGGTGGGGCCGATCATCAGGATGTTTTTCGGATAAACCTCGTCCCGAAGATCATCGGCCAAGCGTTTCCTGCGCCAGCGGTTGCGCAGCGCCACGGCGACGGCGCGCTTGGCGTCAGCCTGGCCGATGATGTGGCGGTCAAGTTCGGCCACGATTTCGCGGGGGGTAAGGTCGGTCATTTCTTGATCGTCTCCACCGTCAGGTTGCCGTTGGTGTAGACGCAGATATCGGCGGCAATCGCCATGGCGCGGCGGGCGACATCTATCGCGGGCAGATCGGTGGTCATCAGGCCGCGTGCGGCGGCGAGGGCGAAGTTGCCGCCGGACCCGATGGCAGCCACGTCATGTTCGGGTTCCAGCACATCGCCCGCGCCGGTGATGACAAACAGATCGGCACCGTCGGTGACGATCAGCATCGCTTCCAGATTGCGCAGGTATTTGTCCATGCGCCAATCCTTGGCCAGTTCCACGCTGGCGCGGGCCAACTGGCCCGGCATCGCTTCAAGCTTTTTCTCCAGCCGGTCCAGCAGGGTAAAGGCATCGGCGGTGGAGCCTGCAAAGCCCGCAACGACATCGTGCCCGGCGGGCGACAGGCGGCGCACTTTGCGGGCGGTGCCTTTGATGACGGTTTGGCCAAGGCT
>JAYSVA010000317.1:0-3352 GCA_043718785.1 Hyphomicrobiaceae bacterium | reverse complement strand
ATCGCGGCTACGGCTTGCCGATCGGGGAAGTCATTTCCGAGGGCAACGTCGGCCTGATGCAGGCGGTGAAGAAGTTTGATCCGGACCGCGGTTTCCGCCTGGCCACCTACGCCATGTGGTGGATCCGCGCCTCGATCCAGGAATACATCCTGCGGTCGTGGAGCCTCGTGAAGATGGGCACCACCGCGGCCCAGAAGAAGCTGTTCTTCAACCTGCGCCGGGCCAAAGGCCAGCTGCAGGCGCTGGAAGAAGGCGACCTGAAGCCGGAGAACGTCACCAAAATCGCGATCAAGCTCGGTGTGCCCGAGGTCGACGTGATCTCGATGAACCGCCGTCTCAGTGGTGACTCGTCGCTGAATGCGCCGGTCCGGGCTGACGCCGATCAAGGCGGCGGCGAGTGGCAGGATTGGCTGGTCGATGACACGCCGAGCCAAGAGCAGGCCTATTCGGATGGCGAGGAGCTGGGCCAGCGCAAGGCGTTTCTGGCGTCGGCGTTGTCCAAACTGAACGAGCGCGAGCGGCGGATTTTCGAGGCTCGCCGCCTCGCAGAAGATCCGGTGACGCTTGAAGACCTGTCGACCGAGTTTAACATTTCGCGTGAACGCGTCCGTCAGATCGAGGTGCGGGCGTTCGAGAAGGTGCAGTTGGCCGTGCAGGCGGCATCCGTTCGCGTCAACGGCCCCGCACTAGCTGCGGCACAGTGACGATACAATTGTGATTGTGCGCACGAAGGCCCGGTTCATCCGGGTCTTCGTTTCATATTTGAAACAGTTATTTTTCCGTTTTGGCTACAGTGTGGCTAAAATTCTCTAGCCCTTACATTCGTATTCAGATCATCTGCGCTGTCGATGACAGTTAGAAGATGGAATGCATGGGGCGGCGATCAACACATTCTCCCGAGGAGTTGCGGGAACTTATATTACGAGCAGCCGAAGATGTGGTGAAATTGCACGGTCTCGCCGGCTTTTCCGCACGTGAGATCGCACGATTGATCGGCTACTCGGCGGGCACTTTGTACAACTGCTTCGAGAACCTCGATGATCTGATCCTGCATGTGGAAGCGCGGGTGCTAGACAAGCTTGATCATGAGCTCGCCGCCATCCAGCGGACGGGCACTCCGGACGAGCATGTGCGCCGCTTAGCGCTTGGCTACCTGGCGTTCACGCTGCGGCAACCAAAGCTCTGGAACCTGTTGTTTGAGCATCACCTGCCGCCAACGATGCCAGTTCCCGCCTGGTACCAGGAAAAACTCGATGCGTTGTTGGCACGCGTCGAAACGGCGCTGCGCCCTTTGGTGAGTAAGAGCAAGACCAACGAAGCAGAGCTGCAGCGGGCCGCCCGGGTGCTTTGGGCCGGCGTCCATGGCATCACCTCGCTAGCGACGGCCGACAAGTTGGCTAACGTCACTCATGACACGGCGCAGCTCCTCGTTGACGACCTCGTGATAAACTATCTCGCGGGAATGCGGGCCCGCGCGAAGTGAAGCGCAGGGCGAGATGGCGCGTCTGTAACAGCAACGTGTGCCCGCGTGTTGGCAAGTTGCATTGCCGCCGCCTGGTCCATGATCGATTTTGCGGTAGCGGATCATCCGCACAACCGGAGTTCATCATGTCATCAAAAGTTCTGCGCGCGCTCGTCGCCGGGGTCGTCTTGACCGTCGCGACACAATCGGCCCTCGCGTTTGACCCGAAATCGACATCGCCAACCAACATTGACGGTACCGGCGTGGCATTGCGTGGACACGATCCAGTGGCCTATTTCACCGCAGGTAAGCCGACGCCTGGAGCCGCTACGTTCAAGTCGACGTTTGAAGGAGCAACATATCAGTTTTCAACGGCCGCAAACAAAGAGACGTTCGACAAAGAGCCTGCTAAGTTTGCTCCACAATACGGCGGTTTTTGCGCGTTTGCCGCAGCAAAAGGTGCCAAGTTCGACGCTGATCCAGCCGTGTTTAAAGTCGTCGACGGTAAGCTCTACATGAATTTCAATCCCGACGTTGCGGTGAAGTGGAACGCCGACGTTCCCGGCATGATCAAAGCCGCCGACGCCAACTGGCCGGGCCTGAAGGACAAAGCGCCGAAGCCGTAAAGGCCGTCGGCGATAAACTGACGACGGGCTGGTGTTTTAACGCCGGCTCGTCGTTTGCTAACTAACCCTTTGGGTGCCGAGCCTCAGCGACGTCGGTGATTTGGATAGGCCATGCTGGTTGCTCCAGCAGATGCGCGATGCTGTTGGCGTAGTAGGCGATCAGCGCCTCCTCGCCTGGCGCAACCCGGACCCAGGCGCTGACAATCACGCCTGGCGTCTCTATGATCATATGGCGAAGCAGCAACGTCCGTACACCCACATCAACGGCGTAGTCCTCGTCGTCGCGTGGCACATAGACGGTCGCCCCGGCGTCCCGCAGGCGCTGCATCAGGGCGCGAGCGGATTGGCGTAACTCGGCGGTGCTAATGCCGGTGGTCAATTGACGGTCGCAGGCCACCAGACCAGCTTCTGCCAACGCGAATGCCACCACCGAGACCGGCAACACCGGAACACTGCGACCGACGGCTGTGATCAGGTGCTGGCCCAGGTTCGCAACTTCGATATGGCGGTCGGCCTCAGCGAGCTGGCGCAAGTCCATCGCGGACATGGTGGCCCCGCGCTGGCTCAGGTATTCGCGCAGTGAAACCGGCTGGCCGAAACTGACGCAGGCATAGCTGAACCGGTACCACCGCCCCGTGATGCGGCCGCGAATATTGCGGCCGATAAACCGGGCCAGCGCCTTTGGCTCAAACCCGAACTTCGGGCGTTGGCCGGGCGGCGCTCCGGCGGCGGCGGTCAGCACTCTGTCCTCCAGCACGCGGTCATAGTTGAGGCCGACCGGGACGAACACGATGTCACGTGCGCCCGCCGGATCAAAGTCGCCAACCATGTACGATAGCAGACCGAGCTTGGCGGGCTGCAAGGCACCGGTGCGCGAAAGCCCGCCCTCTGGAAAAATCGCCTGGGTGACGCCAGCGGCGGTTGCCCGGTGTACGTAGCTGCTAAGGATGCGGCGGTAGAGCAGGTTGCCGCTATCCCGCCGCAGGAAATACGCGCCCATCAGCCGGATCAGCTGAGCAACACCGGTGGCACGCGCCCACTCGCCAACGGCGTAGCTCAGCGCTGAGTTCTCGGCGATCAGATGGGTCACCAAGATATAGTCGATGTTGGAGCGATGATTGATGACGAACACCACCGAGGCATCAGGCGCAATCGGTGCCAGCGGGCGGGCAACGCGGACCCGATACAGCGCGCGCGACGTGAACCGGGCCAGCCGCGCGCCAATCTTGAAGTACAAGGTAGCGCTAAAGGCCGGTACGATCTC
>JAYSVA010000316.1:0-3357 GCA_043718785.1 Hyphomicrobiaceae bacterium | reverse complement strand
GGTAAATTCGGTCTCGCGTTCATCGCTGCCGAATAGCTGCCGCGCTCGATCCGATGCTTCTTCTTCGGACACAGCGGCGATCACCGCGTGCCAGCGCATGGTGTCGGCAATCGTCACCGCGAACATTTTCAGTTGGGTATTCATGATCGTATCTCCTTCAGTTTGATGCGTTCGATTTCTTCCCCGCATTGTTGGAATTCACCGTCGTTGAACGCAGCCTCCGCCAGTCTTCTGGCGGCGGCGCGGGACGTGGCTTGCACGGTCCCGGCCCACTCGTCCGTAGTCACAACAGTGACGTCGTAGGTTTTCAGTTCGCCCATGATCGCACCTCCTGGGGTTCCAGTTCGTCGGCCTCGATGCCGGTGATCTCCTCCGCACATCGATCCGGTTCGATGCTGCATTCTTCCCAGAGCTGCCGCATGCGGGCCTCGGCGGCTTCTTGCGAAGCCGCCTCGATGTCCTCGACATAAAAAATGCTCGAGTAGAGAACAGTTCTGAATGTCTTTATGCGTTCGGTCATGACCGCACCTCTTGCGGTTCTGCCAGCAGGCTGTCGATGTTCTTGGCGATGACGTAATTGTCGGTGTGGCCGCAGTGATAAATCCGGGCCGCCTTCAGGGCGAAGGTTGCCGATTTCAACGCCTCGATCAGCGCCGCATAACGGCGCCTCTCGATGCTGATGAACGTTGTGCCGTTCATTCGGCACCTCCCGGGCGGTATGCCCGAAGGGTGTCGAAATCGCGCGAGCTGTGACGGTGCCCGTCGCAGATGACGGTGAGGATTTGCGATGCGTCTTCGTCGGTATCGTCGAGGATCAGGTAGCGGTCGTCGCCGATGAAGTTGTGTGCTGCGTATCCCATGTTACACCTCGCCGTCTTGAGGTGCTGGCTCGTTGCGGCCGTCGGGCTTGTCCTTCGGCAGCGGCACGCGAAGCGAAAGTTCACCACCATTCAGCGGCAGATAATCAAGTTTTAGATTAAAGCCCTTGCCGTCTCTATGCGGCCAGGCAGCGCCGATTTCGTCCCAGTTGGATTTCTCGCCGCGTTTGGTAACGGCATAGACGCGGTGCGTTGGTTTGTTCGATTGTGTAGTTGTCATGGTTTTAGTCCTTTGTTGGTGGGTTCGAGAGCCGCCACCAAGGCGACCTCGTGTGCCACCCGCCCGTCACACGGTGCGCGTCGGCTGCAAGGCAAAAATTGCGGGGAAACAATTATTTTTCGCTGTTTAGGGCGGCCGCTCTTGCGCCGCCCGGCGCGGGGCCCCCGTGCGTAGTCACGGGGTGCGCAACCGCGAAAAATAATGGTGGGTCCCGCCATTTTTGCCTTGAGCAGGGCCGCATTTTTATGCGCGCCAAAGGCGCGTGCGGCCCGTTGCGTCAGCCAAGACGCCACCTGTGACAGGGTAGGCACAAATACGAGGTCGCACTGTTGGCGGAAATCAACCGCCCAATGAATGACGCCCGTGACAGCGGCGCAGCGAAGCAACCAGCGGCATCGGTCGGCACCTATCGCGGCCTCGGAGGAACGGTGACGGGGCGGACGAATGGGTCAACTGGCGACCAACGCAAAACTTGAAGTGTCACGCTGGGTGTGATAGATATTCCGTGACGGGGGCATGACGTGCGGATCTACAAAACGAAGGAATTCGGGCGGTTCGCCCGACGGGAGAAGATCAACGACGTGGCGTTGTGCGAGACCGTCGACCGCGCCGAGCGTGGCCTGATTGATGCCGATCTCGGCAGTGGCTTGATCAAGCAACGGGTGGCACGACCAGGGCAAGGGCGTTCCGGAGGGTTTCGGACGCTGTTGGCGTACCGGGCGGCGTCACGCACCGTGTTTGTCTATGGCTTTGCCAAAAGCGAACGCGGCAACATCGATCAGGACGAACGAGCGTTCTGGCGCACCGTTGCTGCGGCGTTCCTGGCGATGAGTGTTGACGCTATCGAGAACGCGATTGTCAGCGACGAACTTAAGGAGGTGCTGTGCGATGCCTAAGACCAAACAAAGTCAGTACCGCAACGCGCGGCTGGAAGTGCTGCACAAGACGGCGGCGAGCCTCGAACGGCTGGGGGCGGTCGATAAGAAAACGATGCGGGATTTCGATGCGTTCTGCCTGACCAAGATCGAGCCGATGTCCGGCGAAGTAATCCAGGCGATGCGTGAGCAGGCCGGTGTCAGCCAAGCCGTGTTCGCACGGCATTTGAACGTCAGCACCAAGCTGGTCAGCGACTGGGAACGCGACGTGAAGCGCCCGAGCGGGCCGTCGCTGAAATTGCTGTCGCTGGTGAAGGCGAAGGGGTTGGAAGCAATCGTCTGATATGACGGGCACGATTGACAGGCCGTGCGATGTGTCGTCCCGCGACGCGGCGTGGCCCGGCTGGCTGCGCAAACAAGTCGATATCAAGTTTCCATCAAGTTGATGTCTGGCACCCGTATGTGGGGCTGCCTATTGCGGTGTCCGACAGGAACCATCGGGATGGCACGCATGACATTCATTCTCACAATCAGCATGGTCTTGGCGGCCATTGTCTTCATCGCCGTTTCGGCGACCATGAACGCGCTGTTTCTATCGTCACTCGGCCGCACGCCGGTTGAGGTGGGATTGCTGACAGCACTCAGCATCGCCGCCGACATCGCCAAGGCCGCGCTGCCGGTCGTGATCGTGCGGACCGTCATGCTGCGCGCCTGGCTGGTGACGGCCAGCGCCTCCATGATGCTGATCGCCGTGGTCGCGTTATCGCTGGCTTCGGGCATGGGATTTGCGGCCCTGACGCGGAATGCAACCACGTCGGCGCATCAGTCCCATGCTGATGTTCTGACTGCCGCGCAGCGGGATGTCCGCGCCCTCGATACGCGCATCGACGCACTGCCAGCGACATTGCCGGTCGGCGTCATCGAAGCGGAGCTGGCCGCCAGCCAGACGAACTGGCGCTGGTCGGCGACAAAATCCTGCACCGTGGTTAACACGACAGCGGCCGAGAAATTCTGCGCAAGTGTGTTCAGACTGCGCGCCACTCTCGCCACGGCCAGCGAGCACGACCGTCTCACCGCGAAGCGGAGTGACACGCGGGCCCGCATCGAAACGCTGCAATCAGCAGGCGCCATGACCGATAGCGACCCGCAGTCCACGGTCATTGCCGCGCTGCTCAATGTCGACAAGTCGACACCTCGACTGGTGCTGACAACCGCTCTGGCCGTGGTGCTGGAACTGGGTTCGGTCATTCTGATCCTCTTGATTGCCGGACCTGCGCTGCTCGGTTGGCGGAACCATCAAGACCCCGCGCCGGACGTGACGCAAAAACCGAAACTGGTCCCGCCGAAAATCGTTAACCCGGTAACCATTCCTGTGAGATCACGG
>JAYSVA010000315.1:0-7393 GCA_043718785.1 Hyphomicrobiaceae bacterium | reverse complement strand
GTGCCGCCGCCTTCGCATCCGTCACGGACGCTGCAGCAAAGCTGTCCTTGGTGATCGCGCTCATCAACGAACTGGACGACCTGAAGCCCGCCAATTGTTCACGCGGCAGGCGGCGCAGATAGGATTGCGCGGCCTTCAGCATGGTGTCGAGGTCGGCCCCTGGCAGCGTGCGGCCCAACGATTGCGCGTGCGCCTCGATGTTGGTTTTGACGGCGGCCAGAGCCACGGCTTCCAGGTATTCGGTGCTGCTGGCGGCTTCCGGGTCGCGCGTGGTGTCGCGCATAGTGCCTCGAAAGAAATTAACTGAGCGGCGTTGGCTTGCGTCGGGGGTGTCAGACATAGGGGATCTCGATGCCGTTTTCGAATGCCCGGACGGTCACACCGTCAAGGCTGAACTGCTGCATCGTCCACGTGTCCGAACCATTGCTGGCGCGCCAGAGTCCGGCTGGTCCATCCGCGCGACAGAACACGCCGTCGGTGAACCACATTGCGGTGATGACGCGCCCGCTGGCGGTGCGCTCGATGTAGGCGGGAGCATTGAGCCGGGACATGCGGCCATGCTGCATCCAGGTTTCCTGCACGACGTTGATTGCGGCAACACTGACGATTTTGGCGGGACCGTTGTCACGATGCAGGTGGCCATCGCGCCAATATTCTTCTTCGATCATTTCTCCGTCGGCAGTGACAGCGACGAATGCCGGACCGTCTGTTTCGTCACGGTGCAGGCGGACGCCACGGTGATAGGTGGTGGTGACCACGCCATCGGTAAAATTCCAAACCACGGGGCCGATGTCTCCGGATGCAAAATCGGCGATGTCACAGTTGGCAGCTGATGGCCACGTGTGAGGCGGTTGCAGCTCCGCCATTCTGAGGTGATGGCTGATGGCGATTTCCGCGAAGAACGGGCGTTGCCCGAGGTCACCGGCTAGAAGCGAGAGTTTGTGGACGTAAAAGTCTCTGAGGTGATCGCGTGTAAAACGCTTCGCCAGATCGCGGGCGTCGAGCTTGTCGCAAGCCACACCATAGAGCGCCGCGTCGGCAAGCTGGTCGGCGACGTGTTCGGCGCAAATGTCGATGTCATCTGAGCTGAGCGTGATGGCTTTCAGGCGGGCGAAATCAACAATCCAAGTGCGGATGTGATCGCAGGCTTCATCAAAGAGATTGCCGTCGCGGGCTGTGAAATGGTCACCAGTATCGGTCACGTAACACCTTCGCCGCATATGGCACGCGCGAGGACTGCAGTCAGTTGCGCCGTGACCCTATTGCGGATCAGGCAATCAGCATCGCCCGCGAGATTGTCATTGGCAACGCGCGTTCGAAAGTGCGCGATGGGAACCAGAAAATCAGATTTCAGACGCATGCCGATCACGCGAAGAACGGCACGGTGAGCTTCATGGCTTCACGCATGGGCCGACCAAAATCACCGCCAACCAGTTTGCGCATCAAGGCTGCCGGCAATCGCTCGATGATGCGGTCTTCGATGATGACGGCAAGTTCAGCGGTTAGGCTTTTGCCAGCGATGGCTTTGCACAGCCGCACGATATGGCGGGCATACCAGCGCTTGCGGGCGGCATAGGTGATCTTGCGTTTGGCTTTCGGCATGGCGTCTCCCTTGTGTATCAGCAACAGTTTGCGCCAACGCGGGTTAAGCACTGCCTAATTCAGGATTTGTTAACCAGGCTGAGCCGAAAATCGGCGGTCGTCCCAGACCAGACGATCTTCCTGTTAAGCCCCGATGCCAAAGCCCCTCACGCCCATCACCATCAGACGCAACCGCGTGTCGCACATAACCCTCATCAAGCGCCGGGCTGGCCCGACGGCACTGCGGGACGCCGTGATGTTCGTTGCCGGCGCCTGCACGGTCGTGTTCATGGCCTTGCTGGCGCTCGTCGTCGCGAAGGTTCACCCGTTCCGATAGGATGATCCAGCCCGAACGATCACCGGTCGCAATACCCTCAGCTGCGGAAGTTCAAAGTTGCGTGGAACAAAAACGGACTGGGCCAAGTGCTGCCGGAAACAGTCACCACTGACTTGATTGCCGAGCGGCAGGTGTCAGGGGGATGAGCAGACGGTCTCAGGCCCAATCGATTGATATCATGCCGAGCGCCCCATATTTGGCGACGAGGCGGTCGCCGGGTTCAACTGCGATTTGACGGGTCATGGAGCCGGCGAGAACAATATCACCTGGACGGAGGCAAAGTTTATCTTCTGCCAGACGGTTCGCCAGCCAAGCGACTGAGGCGGCCGGATGGCCAAGAATGCCGGACGAGACACCCGTCTCTTCAACAATGTCGTTCTTGAGGGCGACGGCTGCTATCCATTCGAGATCGACTTTGTTCGGTGCGAAAGTTTCCCCGCCCAGGACAAAGCCGGCTGCTGCCGTGTTGTCGGCGATCATGTCAGTCACTTGCCTCGGAACCTCGGTCCGGTAGTCGACAATCTCGATGGCTGGTTGGATGTAATCCGTCGCCGCGATGACTTCGACTATGCCTATCCCGGGACCGCTCAGGGCCGTTTTGAGAATGAACGCCAGCTCGATTTCGACACGCGGTTTCATATAGCGCGCCGTGGAAAGCCGTGCGTTGGTTTGGGATCGTTGGCTCTGGTGCAACCGACCGAACTGCGGCGCGTCGACCTGCAGCTGCATTTGCATCGCGCGCGAGGTGAGCCCAACCTTGTAGCCTACCAGATTGTCGCCCCGTGACTGACGCAACGCGCTCCAAGCAAGTTGGATCGCATGCCCGTCCTGCAAGGTCATTCCGGGTCGTGCCGCGCTGAAAATCGGCACTGGAACGCGTGAGGCCTCTACGCCGTCCAGTTGCTGAGCGGCTTGTTCAATCTCGTCGTGTGTCACGTCTATAGTCCTATTGTTGGCAGCCCGTGAGACAGAGGCCGCGTTCACGCTTCCGAAGTCAGCCGTGCGATCAAGCCGTGCACGTCACCCAGGACCCATAGGTCCCGGACTTTGTCGCCGTCGAACGTGAAGATCGGCACCCCGTACCACCAGATGTGGCGGCCGGTCGGCGCCATGCCAAGAAGCGGCGCGCGATGCACACCGTGGAACATCATTTTGCCGAAGACTTTGTCCCCTTCTTCGACAAGTTCGAGAATGTCGGATGTGTAGGACGCGAGAGCGCCGGTAACCATATCGACATACGCAGCGAACTGATCGTGCCCGACGAGTACGGGCCCAAGAGAGCCGCGGAAAGTAAAGTCGCAATGGAAGATCGATGGGATCAACGATTTGTCGCTGTGATCCCACATATCCTTGTAGAACACGCGAACAAGTTCTTTGCGACGACTGAGATCGCGCAACGGGTAAAGGGCATCCGTTGGCATCCGATTTGCCGGTTGAGCATCCATCCAATCACCCTTTCGTCAGGCTCAGGCACGGAGGCAGAACAATTTCGGTTCTGTCATCGCCTCGATGGCGAAGCGCACGCCTTCGCGACCAAGTCCTGCTGTCCCGTTGCCACCAAACGGCATAGCGTCGATACGGAAATCGGTACTGTCGTTGATGATGACGCTACCAGCGTCAATGCGATCTTGCCATGCGAGCATGTCGCGCAGGCTATCCGTGAACAGGGCTGCGTTGATCATCGGGCCGGGAGCGTTGGCTCGCGAAATTGCGTCTTCGAGTGATCCGACAGCTTCAAGGAGCGTGACGGGCGCAAATACTTCAGCCGTTGCGAGTTCATGCGTTTCTGGGACGCCGCTCAGCAACGTCGGCCACAACTTGCGACCCTCCCGTTTGCCGCCAATCAACAAACGTGCCCCCGCACGCACGGCGCTTTCGATGAGGCCACTCACGCGGGCCGCATGAGCCTCGGAAACAAGTGGGTCAACATCCGTCATTTCGTCGAGTTGCTCTCCCACCTTTAACTGCGCAATACGCGTCGCCATTCCTGTTGCGACAGCGTCGTAAATCGGCGCTTCGACAAAAATGCGCTGCGTGTGCACGCAATTTTGACCTGCGGCCCACGTCGCTCCAGAGACGAGCGCTTCAGTTGCCCGTTCGATATTCGCATTTGCCATCACGACGGCCGCGCATGTGCCACCAAGCTCCAACAAAACACGTTTTCCCGCTGCGGCGTGGGCTACAGCCTTGCCGACAACCGAGCCGCCGGTAAAGGACACGACAGCAACGCGGTCATCCCGCGATATTTCAGCCACTACGTCAGGGCCTCCGTCGACAACCTGGACGATGTTCTCCGCAAGTCCCGCCCTGGCGAATGCCCGCGCGATTTCTATTGCAGGCGTCGGCGTTCGCGGATGAGGCTTGACGAGGATCGGCGCGCCACAAGCGATGGCAGGCCCGACCTTGTGGGCAACCAGATTTAATGGGTCGTTGTAAGGCGTGATGCCAAATACGACACCGAGCGGCTCGCGTGTCCACCAACCGCGTCGATCCGCAGCCGAGGCCGATTGATCGAACCGCATGACCTCGCCACCAATGCGACGCGCTTCCTCCGCCGACAGCCGAAAGGTGTCAGCAGCACGAGCGACTTCCTTGCGCGCCTCGCGGATCGTCTTGATCCCCTCGGTTGCAATCAGGCGTGCCAAGCGTTCCGCATCGCTATCGATCCAGGCTGCCACGTCGCGGAGTGCGGACATACGAACATGCGCCGGGACCCGCGCAAAGGCTTTGCGCGCGTCAAAAGCTCGGCCAAGCGCCGTGAGCGCTCCGTCAGCCAGCACGGCGGTACACGTCCCGAATGAACACGGGCAAATCATTGGCCGCCGGTGTGAAGGGCACTTGATACATCATATCGCCGACGAACCCACGATGGTACGTCGCGTGATTGACGACATGCAGCACGATGTCTTCGCGCGTCATCGCACCGTCGCCCCCTCCGACAAACTCGAAGCGCACGATTTCGTCGAGCGCGACATCTGACCAAGTGTCCACTTGATCAATATACCAGCGGTCCATCTCCTGCACCGCATGCCAGAGGTCGGCAATTTGCGGGGTGTGCTCAGTGTTGCGCGCTGTGTAGCTGTGCTTTTGCCCGGCGAGATGGTGGCGGAAGATATCATCGACGACAAAGGCGTGGTTGAGGGTATGCACCATGTTACCGAACCGTGTCTGGCGCAGCTTCAGTGCTTCGCCATCCGGCAGCCCCATCACGCAGCGATACGTCAGTTCGTTCGCCCATGCCTTATAGCGCACGAGCATTTTGAGTGTCGCAAGCGCCTTGGAGTCCTTTTGAGACTGGATGGCAGTGTCCATTTTTGTGTTCCTGTCTTGAGTGCCTTGACCATTGGATAGCGCTTGGTCGATATTCAGTGCAATAGAAACATTGACCTCGGTGTAATATGGAAATGGACTATCGACGGCTGGCTGATGTCATTGCCAGCGAGATTGCTGCAGGAAAGCATAGGTCCGGCGACCGGCTGCCGACACAGCGGCAGTTTGCCTATGAGCGCCGCATCGCCAACTCGACGGCGGGACGTGTTTACAAGGAACTACTGCGGCGCAATCTTGTCGTCGGCGAAGTCGGGAGGGGAACATTCGTCGCCGCGCGTTCCCACGCTGAAAAAGCCGCACTCGTAGAACCGAACGGACTCCGCGTCGATCTTGAATTGAATTTTCCCGTCCTGCCCGAACAGGAAAAGCTGATTGCACCGAGCCTCATCCCCCTGATGCGCCCCGGCGTGCTGGCGGATTCGCTGAGAGCCATGACCGCTGCTGGAACCGAGCAAGGTCGCGCCATCGTCGCGTCCTTCATGGCCCGCAAAGGTTGGCGCCCGGAAGCGAAGCAGATCCTGTTTTGCGGCAGTGGCCGACAGGCCATCGCCGCAGCCGTTATGGCGACGGTGCCACGCGGCGGCCGTCTCGGCGTCGAGATGGCAACCTATCCGATCGTGAAGCAGATCGCGGCGAAGGCTGGTTTCACTTTGGTGCCGCTTTCCGTGGACGAAGAAGGTGTCGTGATGAAATCATTGCACACACAGCACGCAATAGCGCCGCTATCGGCCCTCTATCTTCAGCCGACACTTCACAACCCGCTCGGCATTTCGATGTCGAAGGGCCGCCGTCGGGCGGTGGCAGACTTCATCGCGGCCGCTGATCTACCGCTCATTGATGATGCCATCTACGCGTTTCTTTCCAATGATCCGCCCTTGAGTGCCGAAGTTCCGTGGAACGGCATCGTGGTGGACAGCCTTTCAAAGCGCATCGCACCTGGGCTATCGCTCGGCTACATTGTTACGCCCGAACGTTGGCATGATCGCATTGCAGAACAAATCCGCGGCGGCGGCTTGCTCGCTTCGAGGTTCGCATATGAGGCTGCGCTTCGGATCGTGGCAGACGGGACGGCCGACACGATCACACAACTGAAGCGCAAGGACGCTGCGGCGAGGCAAAACCTCGCAGAGCGGTGCCTGCGCGGCTTCACTATTCGCGCGGATCGACGCGCTTACCACTTGTGGCTGGAACTGCCGAAGCCCTGGCGCTCCGAACTGTTGGTCGCGGAAGCAGCACGCCTCGGCATTGCGATCCCGACATCGCAGCATTTCATGATTGCTGACGGTCACGCACCAAATGCTGTCCGGCTCGCACTCGGCTCACCGAGCATCACGGACTTAGAGCAGGCGTTGATTAAAGTAAGCAACTTGCTGCGCGGCGACCCCGGCTCGCTTCCAATTGACTGATCCGCAATTGAAAACGTCCGCTTCCGGAAACTGCTGACATCAAAGCGGACAAGGAGAACATTGTCGGACTGGGTCATTTTCAAGCGTCTAGGTAGCCTAGCCGAACCGGTCGGTTAGCACTAGAAACCGACCAGTTGATTGAGGCCTTCTTGTTGCTTGGACAGGCGACGGGTCGCGCGCCAAGTCATGCCTTCGTCCGGCTCCCAAACAAGTTGCTAGCATGTTGATCCAAAGCTGATTTCTTCTATGTCCGCGTGAACGGCCGCAGGCTGCCCATGAACTATCATGGACAGCTCCAATGCCCGCAAACGACCATTCAGATGGATTGAGTTGTGCCTGGGTCGAGGCGTTGTCGGCTGACGATTGCAGCGTCGCCCAACCGCAGGCCGCCAGTCGTCCGGCACCTTGCCGTGTGGTCGACAATTTGCCCGAAATCATCGCTGTCACTTCGAAGGAAATTTCGGCGATTGAGATGTTTCTCGGGGCAGCTCTGGATCGCTTGTTGTCGGAGTAGCGCGAACGGAGACTGGCGTGGGCTCGAACATTCGGCGGAAACGTCTTTCATCGGCCGTGCCGCCGTGTGATGGTTTTCGTGGTTTGCGTGTTCGATAGGATCAGCCATGCAAAAGTCTCCGCGCCCAGGGCACTCCTCGGGGCATGCCAATGGGCATGTAAGTAACGCCGCATTATATTTGCGCGTATCGACGGGCCGGCAGGCCGAGCAAGACCTTTCGATCCC
>JAYSVA010000314.1:0-19820 GCA_043718785.1 Hyphomicrobiaceae bacterium | reverse complement strand
CGGACTTGGTTAGCGCCACGCCTGACACATTGACGTGGCTGCCTCGGTCTGCGGTGTTTGGGAATAGCAGCTTCACCGATTTGGCCCAGGCCTGCTGCTCGGTGTTCTTGCTGTTCGTCATCATCAGCGCCATGTAATACGTGTTACCGAGCGCCACATCGCACTTGCCGGAGAACACATCGCGCACCTGCTCGCGGTCGCCGCCAGTGGGCTTTTGGGCCAGGTTCGCCTTGACGCCGCGCGCCCAAGCCTCGGCCGCCGCCTCGCCCTGGGTGGCAATCATGGTGGCCAGCAGCGACGTATTGTAGACGTGCTGGCCGGAGCGCGAGCAGACCTTGCCCTTCCACTTCGGCGTCGCCAGTTCTTCGTAGGTGATGGCGTCCTGCGCCACCCGGTCTTTGGCGGCGAACACCACGCGCGCGCGCATCGTCAGGCCGAACCAGTGGCCGTCAGCATCGCGGAACGCGGCGGGCACGTTAGCGGTCAGCGCGGGCGACGTGACGGCTTGGGTGAGGCCGGTCTGCTTCGCCTCGGTTAGGCGGCCGGCATCGGTGGTCAGCAGCAGATCGGCAGGGCTGTTGGCCCCTTCGGCGGCTAGGCGCTCGTTCAGGCCCGCAGCGGCAAACACGATGTTGGTTTTGATGCCGGTTTTGGCGGTGAACGCCTTCAGCAGCGGGTCGACCAAGCCCGGCTCGCGGTAGGAATAGATGTTGACGTCAGCCTGGGCGGGGGCGGCGGCAAGAAGGGCAGCGATGCTAAGCGCAAGGCGGATGGATGGTGTCATTGTCGTGGTTCCCAAAAATCGGGGGTCAAGGCCCCGCATTGGTTCATCGCGAAGACGGCGAATTCCGACTCCACGAGTCAACTATCGATTGTTAGCGGCGTCCGTCAACGCTGCCCAACCGCGCATGCTGGAATTGGAATAAGTTTAAGGCCAAGATGCGGAGACAAGATGGGACAAGGACCACCATCATGCTGAGCCGTCACTATTGCCGCGTTTTCGCTTGTGCCGCCTGGCTCAGCGTGTCGATCGCCGGATTGGTGGCAGCCCATCCACCCGGCCACCCGCCAACGGTTACCGAGCTGGCCATCGGCCGCGAGGTGCTGGACGTGCGGGAGCGGCTGCGGGCGGCGGTGGCAGCCAAGGATGCCAAGGCGCTGCTGGGGCTGTTCGCCGACGATTTCACCCACACGCATGGCTCGGCCAAGATCGACAACCGCGATGCCCGCATCGTCGCGCTGTTGGCGGGCGAGCCGGGCATCGAACTGGCGCCGCTGGACGATCTGGTCATCCGCGTCCACGGCGGCGCAACAGTGATCGTCAGCGCCCGCAGCCCGCTCCGCAACACGGCTGATGGCAAGACCTATGATTTCCGTTGGCTGCAAGTGTTCGTGAAGGCCGCGGATGGCGGCTGGAAACTGGCGGTGAGCCAAGCCACGCGGATACCGCCGCTGTGAGGTGCGGTGGGTAAAACGCTACGGTTGTGTTATTGTACCGGAAATCAAAGGCTACGCGAGGCGATGCTGATGTCTTCCGCTGCTCTCAAACTGCCCGAGTTCATGACCGTCGAAGAGTTCCTCGACTGGCCCGGCGACGGCACAGGTACCGTTTATGATCTCGTCGATGGTGTCTTACGCGCCCACGCAGCGCCGAGTGGCACGCATTCGAGGATGCATATGCGCGTCGGCATGTTGGTGCAGCAGCATCTGGACGCGCACCGTGAGGGTTGCAGCGTGCTGATCGGCGCAGGTGTGCGACCGCATTTCCAGGCCAAATGGAACTTCCGCATTCCTGATCTGGCCGTCAACTGCGCCCGCAATGAGCGCGGCGAGCGGGCGGTGCCGGACCCCTTCATTCTGATCGAGCTGCTGTCGCCCTCTAACAAGGCCGACACCTGGGAAAACGTCCGCAACTACATCACCCTGCCCAGTGTCAGCGAGATCGTCATCATCGACACCGAACGCGTCCGCGCCGACGTGCTGGTGCGCGGCGCTAAGGGCAACTTCCCTGCCGAGCCGCTGGTCGTCGAAGCTGGCGGCCTAGTGCCCCTCGCCAGCATCAGCTTCGACCTGCCGCTCAACGAGGCATACCGGGGGACGTATCTGGCGGTGGGGTAAATGCGTGGAGAACAACCCTGGCGGACTAATCGGGCACGTCGGCTTCGATCAGAAGCTTCCTTGGCCGAGGACAAGCTGTGGTCGGAATTGCGCAACCGCCAGCTAGGAGGCTTGAAATTCGTGCGGCAAGCGCCGATTGGTCCGTACTTCGTCGATTTTCTATGCCGTGAACATTCTGTGGTGGTCGAAGCCGACGGCGGCACTCACAGCACCAACGACGAACTCGCCGCGGATGCAGCCCGCACGGCCTTCCTAGAAGCACAAGGCCTCCGCATTTTCCGCGCCCACAACTCCGAAATCTACGACAATCTCGACGGGGTCTGCGATACGCTGCTCCATTTCATCCTCCCTGAAATCTTCATCGGGAAGCCGTGACCTCTCCCCGTCAATATCGTTCGACAGTCGGATTGAGCACTTTTGTCCCCTCTCCCCGTTTTGACGGGGAGAGGGCTAGGGTGAGGGGCGGGAACGAGTCCGGTGACTGCCGCAACATCCTTGGCGATGGGATGCCGGACCTTCTGAGCAAGTACCTGCCCCTCACCCCGACCCTCTCCCCGTCAAAACGGGGAGAGGGGAAGAGCACAATTTTTCGGTTGTCGAGGAGGTTAACGACGCGACTAATCTTTGACACCGCCAAACATTGGGAACAACTTCCGTGTCAAGTACAAAATTGTTGCGATAAACCACCCATGAACAATCAACTGGAAGGCGACAATAAAAATTCGAAACCCTAAGTAATCGTGGTTGATGCTTACGTCTGTTTTAAGGCTTTGTGGCAGGAGTTCTGTGAAGTGAGACAAAACTACGCCAAACGTGGCGTCTAGAAAGTACCCCAAAAGTGCGTCGTGCGTGGGGGTGCCGATGAACGGAGTGTACTCAACATCAGTCTGCATATCGAAAAATAATTTCGCAAGTCCTTTCGCCATCAAGAATGCTGCCATCAGCACCATGATTGTGGTGGCGAACAAGCACCAGCCGCGGTAAGTCGAAGACCAGCGCCAGACCTTTTTGCGGTCGGGAAAGTGCTTTGTCACGAGACTTTTGATCGTATATGCCGAACCAAGACCCAAACCTACGATGAAACCAGCATGATAAGCAGTTCCTGATTTGGCGGCGTAAGGTTCAAGGAATTGTGTGCATAAATTCATCCCAACGTAGGCGATTGTAAGTTCGTTCAGATAACTCAGTGTTGGTTGAGCATCTTCGACTGTTTTTGCTTTAGCTTTATTCTTGCTGCCCGACATGTTGTTCTGTCCCTTGGCTTCTACTCGCGAGAACCCTCAAACCACCTTATCCGCTGGCCTGAGCGCCCCGGCCTTCTCGGCCTCTTCCAGCTTCTTGGCCAGTTCGGCGCGGGCCTGTTCCGCCTGCTTCTGCCTATCCCACAGGCTGGCATACAGCCCGTTCTTAGCAATCAGTTCGGCGTGGGTGCCTTGTTCGACCAAACTCCCCTTCTCCAGCACGAGGATGTTGTCGGCGTGGACGATGGTGCTGAGGCGGTGGGCGATCACCAGCGTCGTGCGGTTCTTCGAGACGCGGTCCAGGGCGTCCTGGATTTCCTTCTCGGTGTGGCTGTCCAGCGCTGACGTCGCTTCGTCCAGCATCAAGATCGGCGGGCCTTTCAGGATGGTCCGAGCAATGGCGACGCGCTGTTTCTCGCCGCCGGAGAGCTTCAAGCCGCGCTCGCCGACCATGGTTTGGTAACCGGCTGGCAGCGTGCGGATGAACTCGTCGATCTGGGCGAGTTTGGCGGCGGCGTAGATGTCCTCGTCGCTGGCGTCGGGGCGGCCGTATTTGATGTTGTAGAAGATCGTGTCGTTGAACAGCACCGTGTCTTGCGGCACCACGCCGATCGCCGAGCGCAGCGATTTTTGCGTCACGTCGCGGATATCCTGGCCATCAATGGTCACAGCGCCCGACGAGATGTCGTAGAACCGGAACAGGATGCGGCTGAGCGTGGATTTCCCCGCCCCTGACGGCCCGACAATGGCGACCATTTTGCCCGCTGGCACCTCGAACGAGACGTCCTTCAGGATCACCCGGTCGGGATCATAGGCGAAGCCGACTTTGTCAAACTTGATGGCGCCGGATTTGACCGCGAGCGGCACCGCATTCGGCTTGTCGGCGATCTCCGGATGCTGGTTGAGCAGCGTGAACATCACCTCGAGATCAACGAGCCCTTGTTTGATTTCGCGGTAGACCATGCCCATGAAATTCAGCGGAATATACAGTTGAATCATGATGGCGTTGATCATGACAAAATCACCGATGGTGTTGGTGCCTTTCATGATGCCGCGCGCCGTCAGCAGCATACACAGGATCATGCCGATGGTGAAAATGAACGACTGGCCGGAGTTGAGCACGCCGAGCGAATAATACGTCTTGACGGCGGCGGCTTCGTAGCGCGCCATGGCCTTGTCGAAGCGGCTGGCTTCCAGCTCCTCGTTGCCGAAGTATTTCACGGTTTCGAAGTTCAACAGGCTGTCGACGGCCTTGGTGTTGGCCTCGGTGTCGCTGTCGTTCATCTCGCGGCGCACTTTGATGCGCCACTCGCTGGCCGCGAACGTGAACCACATGTACCCGGCCACCGTGCCGAGCACGATCAGCACATAGATAAAGCTGAAATAGTACATCAGGATGCCGCAGATCAGCAGCAGCTCCAGCGCCGTCGGCAGCACGTTGAGAATGCCCATGCGGATGATCAAATCGACGCCACGCGTGCCGCGCTCAATCACGCGGGAAAGCCCGCCGGTGCGCCGTTCGAGATGGAACCGCAGCGACAGGCGGTGCAGGTGGCGGAAGGTGCGGTTGTTGAGCTCGCGCACCGCATTTTGGCCGACGCGGGTGAAGAACACGTCGCGCACCTGGTTCAGCACCATCATGAGCACGCGGCCGAGGCCGTAGGCCAGCACCAGTCCGGCAGCGGCCAAGGTCAAGCCCTGCGCGGTGGCGGCAGCGGCGTTCTGGGCAGGCGCGTTGGTGGTCAGCCAGTCGGTGGCGTTCTTGAAGGCGATAGGGGCTGCCACTGTGACGATCTTGGCGACCACCAACACGGCGAACGCGGCAACGACCCGCATCCGCAAATCCGGCCGCCCTTCCGGCCAGACCAGCGGTAATAGGCCCTTGAACACCGTCCAGTGATCCGCATCGCCCTGCAGATCAAGCGGGCGCTTCTTGGCATCGGCCGGTTTCGCCGCCGCCGCGCCATGCGGTGAACCGTGCCCATGCGGAGAAGCGGGCTTGCCCGTATCGGTAACAGCCATAGGAATTCCTCGTGCGCGCGTCGGGCGCTTGCCAGCCTGAGATGGCGTAGAGGTTACGTCTCCTGAGGCATGTTCGGATGCTGCCGCTTCATTCGCCGATGCCAGGCGGATTGGCAAGTGTTGGGGGGGGGCACGAGGATTAGCTCGTTACGATCATCGTTGTGCAATGTGGCTGGCTGTCGTGTAGCTCGTGTCACTGATTATCCATCGACACGGGCGAAAAACAATGATAGTCTCGTTTTGTTCTTAGGAGATGACGGAAGTGCCAGTCCCTTACTCACCGCTTGCAGTAGCGAATGAGTTCATTGTTCGGTTTAAGCCTGGCGAGGGCATCGAGCACATGAAACTGCAGAAGCTTGTCTACTGTGCAAATGGCTGGTGGCTGGTGTTTAACCCAAGTCAGCCGCTTGTGAACGAGGCGCCTGAGGTTTGGAAGTTTGGCCCAGTTTTCCCCAGTCTTTACCATGTCATGAAAGTCTACGGTCGCGCACCGATAAAGACTGCGCAATCAATTAGTCCGTTTGCTCAACCTGATCGAGTTTCGGAGAACGATGCGGACGCGTTCAGTGTGATAGATTGGACTTGGAGACGTTACGGCCATATGTCCAGTTTTGGACTCTCGGAGATGACACACAGAGACGGCACTGCGTGGAAACGTGCAGCCTCTGACTATGATTTCGTCGTGCCTGAGGGCTTCGATATTCCTTTGGCGTACATCGTGGATGAGTTCACAAAGGTCTACGATGGTGAATCAAAGCGGTCCGCATGATGCGCCTGTTGGTCATATTGCCGTAGCAAAAGATCCAACCCCGGAGGGGGAAGGTGGTTTTTTTTCTTCTGACGATGAAAAGCGCCAAACGCTACAAAACAATCATCAGCTTGCCATTCACGACCGCAACCTTGGTATGATTGGCAAGATTACTGGATCAACCAACGCATCGTTAAATGTTGCTGCGATAATTATTGCAGCTTTATTTGTGGCTCTTTTGATTTGCATTGTTGGTTTTGCAATATCTGAAAAAAGCATTCTAGGGCCAGTTATTGAGCGTCTGACAGCTGCGATCCTGACTGTAGCCGGATTTATATTTGGTGTGCAACAAGGTAACAAATGAACGTCTGCGTGACTGAGGTGGTGCTTTGTTAACCTCCGATTAACCAAATCGCGGCGATGGTGCGCGCCAGTCGGTCGGAGATACCCCCATGCGCGATCACGAACCAGACGACGACGCGCCGCCGCTGCCGTTTGGCTCCGACCTGGAGCCGGTCATCACCGAATGGCTGGCTTATCTCAGCCATGAGCGCGGTTCGGCGGATGCGACCGTGGCGGCCTACGAGCGCGATGTCCGGACGTTTTTCGCCTACCTGCGCCACACGCTTAAGGCGGAGCCGCGCGTTGACGATCTGCGCCGCATCGATGCCAAGACCATCCGCGCGTTCCTGAGCATGCGCCGCCGCCGCAATATCAGCAGCCGCACGTTGGCGCGGGCGCTGTCGGCCATGCGGGCGTTCTTTAACTGGGCGGAAAAGCGCGACGTGCTGAAGAACCGCGCCATCCAAATGATCGCCCTGCCGAGGGTGCCGCATAGCGTGCCGAAGCCGTTGACGGTTGATAAGGCGGCGTCGGTGATGAACGCGTCGCCCCATGCCGATGACGACTGGACGGTGGCGCGCGATCTGGCGGTGCTGCTGCTGCTCTACGGGGCGGGATTGCGTATCTCCGAGGCGCTGGGTCTGACTGAACGCACTGCCCCCAGCAAGCTGCGCGACACCATGCGCATCATCGGCAAGGGCGGGCGCGAACGGGTGGTGCCGGTGCTGCCGATCATCATCACGGCGCTGGACCGTTACCGCGAGATGCTGCCCTATCCGCTGGAGCCGGACGAACCGCTGTTCCGTGGCGCTAAAGGCGGGCCGCTATCGCCACGTATCATCCAGCTGCTGATGGAGCGGCTGCGCGACCGCCTCGGCCTGCCGGATACGGCGACTCCGCACGCGCTCCGCCATTCGTTCGCCACGCATCTGTTGTCGGCTGGCGCTGATCTGCGGCAAATCCAGGAATTGCTCGGCCACGCCTCCTTGTCGACAACGCAGGTCTACACCGAAGTTGACAGAGACCGCCTGCTGCAGGTCTATGCCGCAGCGCATCCTAGGGCTTAGGTGCTCAAGATTTGCGACCCTGAAAGGATTCTCCATGCGTTTTGTTCGCACGCTGCTGATCTCTGGTTTACTGACGTTGGCGACGGCGTCATATGCGGTGGCCAAGACGCCGCCGACGTGCCGGGGGCAGAACATGCTGGAGGAGATGAAAACCTCCGAGCCGGCGGCCTATGCCATAGTCATCGAGGCGGCGCAGAAGACCACCAATTCCGAGGCGCTGCTGTGGCGGGTCGAGAAGGCGGGCGTTGCCACCTCCCATCTGTTCGGCACGGTGCATATCAGCGATCCGCGCGTGACGACGCTGTCGCCCGCTGTGACTGCCGCGCTGAACTCAGCCAAAGCGGTGGCGCTGGAAATCGCCGACATGTCGACGGCCGGCATGCAGGCGGCCATTGGTTCGGACCCGAATATGATGGTGTCGGCGGATCGCGGACTTGCCAACTTGGTCACGCCCGAAGAATTCGCTGTTGCCAAAAAGGCGCTGAAAGGTGCCATGCCGGAAGCGGCGCTGCGCATCATGAAGCCGTGGGTGGTGACGATGGCCCTGACCCTGCCGGAGTGCGAGCAAAAGCGCACAATCGCCGGTGTTAAAGTGCTGGATCAGCAACTTGGCGATATGGCGCGGACCAAAAAGATCCCGGTGATCGGGCTGGAAACGATTGAGTTCCAGCTCAAAGTGATGGCGGGCATTCCGGAAGATCAGCAGGTCGGCATGGTGCGGGCGGCGCTGAAATTCGCCGATCGCCGCGAGGACATGCTGGAGACAATGCTGCAGCTGTACGTCAAGCGCCAGACGGCGATGATCTGGCCGTTCAATTTGGCGTTGGCTGAGAAAGCTGGCGTCAAATCAGATGCCTTCAAAGGCTTCGAGGCGGATCTGTTGGTCGGGCGTAACCGGACGATGCGCGATTCAGCCAAGCCGCACCTTGAAAAGGGCGGGTTGTTCATCGGCGTCGGCGCGATGCATCTGGTCGGCGATACCGGCCTAGTGAACCTGTTGCGCGAGAGCGGCTACACGGTCACAGCCGTGGAATAGGTGGGTTGTATCGAGCCCATTGATTGGTCCAGAACTGAGGGATAGTTTGCCAGCGGAGGCTTCATAGCGCGTTGGCCCTGGCGTGCCTCCGTAACAGATCAACAGTCGGAGGATCACATGATTGTTTGGCGTGCACTATCAATCGACTGCCTACCGGCACGCTACCTACGGTGCCGTTCATCGTGTGTATGCGCCGCGTTCCCGTTGCGTCTGCTGATGGTCAACTGAGGCGTTTGTTGAAAGCGAACTGGGCGCGGGCACATATGTGGCCGCTGGCAAGCTCACCACCCCGCGATGTTACGGCAGTAGGCCCTCTGTTATAGCGGCGTGCATTCGAGGTCGCGGGCGACCTTTTCTTGCATGGTCGTTTCAGGTGTTTTGCCGGCTTGGTAAGCGAGATGGCGCTCGCCGCACTTGGACTTCGAGCCAGGGCCATCATAGGCGGTCGCAACCGGTTCCACTGGCTTCTTGACGGCGCTTACCTTCGTAACCGGCTTTTTGGCTGCCACTGCCACCGGCAGCGAGGCGGTCGAAATGGGGGCCGGGCCCGTGGCGCACGCCGTCAGCAATGTGGAGGCAACGGCAGCGATGAGTACGGGGCGAAGCGAGATCATGTGCGTTCCAGGTAGCAAGAGGTGGAGGTTGCGTCGTCAACATCCAGGGAACGCGTGAGACCAAAGCAAGGACGACGCCTGTGCGTAACTGATTTGGTCTGATTTGCTAAGCAATATCCTTCGGATTGACTTCGCTGACCAGCGTTTGACCTTTCGCAAAGCGGGCGATGTTGTCGAGAAACAACGCATCCCAGCGGGATCGCGAGCCGCTACCGGCAAATGACGTGTGGGGCGTCAGGCGGATTTTTGGGTGCGTCCATAGCGGATTGGCGGCTGGCAGCGGCTCTTCGTGGAAGACGTCGAGGATGGCTGTGGCCAAGCGACCACTGTCGAGCGCGGCCAGTAGCGCCGCGTCCTCGATCAGGCCACCACGGGCGACGTTGACGAGGATTGCGCCCGGCTTGACCGCTGCAAAGAACGGACCGTTGACGAACCCGCGCGTCGCCTCGTTGAGCGGGCAGGCCAGCACGATGATATCGGCAGCGGGCAGCAACTTTGGCAGATCAGCCATGGTGCCGACCGTATCAGCCAGCGGCGACGGGCTTGGGCTGCGGCGGATTACATCGACATGCGCGCCGAATGCCTTGACTCGCTTGGCAGTCTCCTGGCCGATCGGGCCGAAGCCGAAGATTAGCCAGCTGGTCTGCGAGATTTCGCGGAACGGGGTGGTTTGCCATTGCTTCTTGGCCTGCAGCTCGCGCTGCTGTTCGATAGGTTGCAGAACGCTCAGCACCTGGCCGAGCGTGTATTCCGCAATCGCCACGCCCTGGGCGCTGCTGTTGCAGATCCGCGTGCCCTTGTCGGAGATTTTCTTGTAGCCGGGGTAGTCAAGCCCGGCATTGAAGGTCTGCAGCACGCCGACGGATTTGCAGGCGGCCACCAGATCAAGCGCGCCATCGCGGAACTTGTCGGCGTTGAGGTGGGTGCTGAGCCAGACATAATCGACGGCCACATTTGCGGGCGCAACCTTGTTGCCGTCGATCAGAAACATCCCATCCCGACCAAAGGTGCGGACGGCGATATCCAGTCCCAGTGCATCGAGGCGCGGGCGGATGTAGTCGTAGGACTTGTCGTACATGGCAACTGTAAAGGGCACGGTGTTTCCTTTCGGGTGTCGTTTGCTCGGCTTACTCCGCCGCCATTTTTGTATCGGCTGCGCGCAGGGCTTGCACTGCGGCGGGCCGCAAAGTGTTGTCGATGAACTTGAGATACTGCGGGCCGAGCTCTTTCGGATTGTTGACGCCAAGCAGTGCGATGTTGCGGTGAATTTCCTCGCGGAAGATTTCTAGCGCCCGTGTCGCGCCAGCTTCGCCGCCAGCCGCAACGCCGTACAGTGTCGCCCGTCCGATCATCACCGTATCAGCGCCGAGGCATAAGGCTTTGACCACGTCGCTGCCGCGCCGGAAGCCGCTGTCGCAGATGATGGTGGCGCGTTTCCCCACCGCATCGGCGATCTCCGGCAGCACTTCTAGCGGCGAAATGATACCATCCAGATTGCGGCCGCCGTGGTTCGACACAACGATGCCATCGGCCCCGTGGTCCACGGCCTTGGCCGCGTCTTCGGCGTTGAGAATGCCTTTGACAATCAGCTTGTGCGGCCAGATTTTGCGCAGCGCGACGAGGTCGTCCCACTTGATCGCATCGGTGCGCAGGCTCGACCGGCCCATCGGCCCCGCCGTCATCTTGGCTTTGGCGCGCTCCGGATAGTTCTTGTACATCGGCATGCCGGTGGTCGCGAGATACTTGAACAGCACCCCGAACAGCCAACGTGGATGCATAATCATGTCGGCCATCGCCACCGGCGAATAGGTGAACGGCAGGGTAAAGCCATTGCGGATGTTGTATTCGCGGTTGCCCGCCGAAACGCCGTCAACGGTCACCACCAGCGCTTTGTAGCCAGCAGCCTTAGCCCGCTCGACCAGCTCGTGCGACATCGTCCGGTCCGGCCACAGATAGAGCTGGAACCATAACTCGCCACCTGCCTCGTCCGCCACCCGCTCCATCGCCGTCATCGAGCCGGTGGCGAGCGTGAACGGAATACCGGCAGCGCGTGCGGCTTTCGCCAATGCGATTTCGCCCTCGTACCACATCAGACCGGCGACGCCGGTCGGCGCGATCACCAGCGGCATCTTGTGTTTGACGCCGAAGATCTTGGTGTCCTGATTGCGCTGCGACACGTCAACGAACGTCCGCGTCTTGAAGCGGATCCGGTCGAACACCTCGCGGTTATTGCGCAGCGACACCTCTTCCTCAGTGCCGCGATCCATAAACTCAAACGGCCCGCGCGGCACCCGCTTCTTCGCCGCCTCGCGCAGGTCGAAAATGCTGTAGCAATTCAGCGACTTGTCCATGATGTGGCTCGCAGGATTGAGTCCTTACTTCGTCTCGTCGGGGCTGCGGTGATAGACGTCATCGCGGCGGACGATGTCGTCTTCGCCGAAGTAGGTGCCGGTCTGCACCTCGATGAGCTCCAGCGGCACTTTGCCGGGGTTTTCGAGGCGGTGCCATTCGGTCGAGCGGATGTAGATGCTCTCGTTCTCGAACACGAATTTTTCGGTCTCGCCGAGCAGCACTTTCGCGGTGCCGCTGACAACGATCCAATGTTCGGAGCGGTGATGATGCATCTGCACCGACAGCTTGCCGCCGGGTTTGACGTGCAGCAGCTTGACCTGGAAACGGGCACCCAGGCTCAATGTCTGGAAGAAACCCCAAGGCCGCGTGTTGCGGACATGCTGAATGTGCTCAGTGCCGCCACTGCTCTTCAGGCGGTTGACGATGGCACCAACTTCTTGGGTCCGCGACTTGTCAGCGATCAGTAGGGCGTCAGGCGTATCGACGATGACCAGATTGTCGACGCCAATGGTCGTGATGAGGCGGCCATCGCTGTGGATGTAGCAATGGTGGGTGTCTTCCAGCACGGCCTTGTCCGGCACCCGCACGAAGTTCTCGTTGGCGTCACGTGCCGCGACGTCCCACATGCTGCTCCACGAACCGACATCGCTCCAACCGACGCTGATCGGCAGCATCGCGGCGGCGGTGGTTTTTTCCATCACGGCGTAATCGACCGAGATGCTCGGCGATTTGGCGAATTCAGCACCGTCGAGCCGCATGAAGCCCAAATCGTTCGAGGCCTTGGCCAACGACAGTTCGGCAGCGGACAGCACCGCTGGATTGAGACGCTTCAGCTCGTCCAGGAATGTCTGGACGTGCAACACGAAGATGCCGCTGTTCCAGAAGTATTCGCCGCTCGCCAGATACTGCTCGGCGGTGGCGACATTCGGTTTCTCAACGAACGCCGCAACCTTGAACGCGCCAGCTTCAGCCGCCCCGAGCACTGCGCCCTTGCGGATGTAGCCATAGCCGGTTTCCGGCGTGGCTGGCGTGATGCCGAACAGCACGAGCTTGCCGGTGGCGGCGACGACGGCGGCGCGGCTGACCGCTTCGGCGAATTTTGCCCCATCGGTGATGGCGTGGTCAGATGGCATCACCACCATCACGGCAGCCGGATCGGCAGCTTTGACGCTGAGGGCTGCTACCGCAATCGCGGCGGCGGTGTTGCGCGCCACTGGCTCCAGGATGATGGCGCGGGCCTGCACACCGGCATGGGCCAGATCGTCGGCGACAAGGAACCGGTGGTCGTTGTTGCATAGCAGCGTCGGTGCCGCGAAACCCAACGACGGTGCCAGCCGCTTTACGGTCGCGCCGAGGAAACTGTAGGGCTGATCGCTAAAAAAGCGGATGAACTGCTTCGGGTACATCGCGCGCGATAGCGGCCATAGCCGCGTGCCCGAACCGCCCGACAGGATCACCGGATAAATCGTTGTCATCGCTCATCTCCGAAGCGCGAATCTCGGTAGCCAAAGCTTGTGTTAATGGCCCGCCCGCCACAAGACAACGGGGTAAACCGTGCCGTCCCAAGCGTCCTCAGGGCCAATGCCCGCAACCTGTCATTTACTGTTGCCTGCGTATGCTGGCGCGAATCATGCGCGCGATGTGACGAGGGCAAGCCACCATGACATCGACATCCTCACGATTTGCTGATCTGGCGCGCTGGCAAGCCCTACTGATCGTGGCGATTCTGATCGCCGCGATGACCAGTGGCGTCGCCTATCGGATGCACAACAAATTCCTGCCCGGTGCTGCTTCCGCGATACCAGCACAAATTGCGCCGACGTCGTCACTAACGCTAACGACAACTGCTAGCGGCGGAATGGTCTTGAGCAATGTTCCTGTCAGTGCCGATGACGTCGGCGATCTGGCATTGTATCGGCGCGTGACGCTGCAGATGATCGATGGTGCCGCATACTATCCAACCGTCGCGGACGCTCATCGCAAGGCTGGGTACCCGCTCCGTCCGTTTATCACGGTGCGGATGCCGACCCTGGCGCTGATTGGGTCGGGCTTAGGGCTCGCAACCTCACGAGCTGTGCTTATTGCACTAGTTCTACTGGCCGGATTGGCTTGGTGGGTGCGGCTGCTGCGCGTCACTGACACCAAGTCCCTGCAGCCGGTGATCTGCGTCTTGACGGTTATGATCGGTTTATCGACGTTCGTTGTCGCCCCCAATCTGGCCGTCTCGCACGAGGCGTGGGCCGCCACGTTGATGGCCCTGTCGTGGGCGCTATCGGGCGGCTTTAGCAGCGCGGCCGAAGGTACAGTGCGAAGCTGGTTGCCAAGCGTGCTACTGGCCACCGCCGCCGTCCTGATCCGCGAGTTGGCGCTGCCGTTCATTCTGCTGATGGGTGCGTTCGCGGTGTGGCGTCGCCATTGGCTTGAGGTGGCAGGCTGGGCGAGCGCTGTGCTGGTGTTTGCGGTCGCCCTGATGCTGCATGCCGGTCACGTCGCCGCCGTCGTCGGTGCTGCCGATCAGGTATCGCCGGGCTGGGCGAATTTTGCCGGGTGGCCGTTTTTTGTGCTGGCCATGCACGGGACGACAGGATTGCGCATTATCCCTGAATGGAGCGCGGCCATTGCCGTATCGCTGACCATGCTCGGTTGGGCCTCGTGGCGCTCGGAAACCGGCGCGTTCGGTGCTCTGCTGTTCGTGGGCTACGCGCTTGTCTTTATGGCGCTCGGCCGCCCGGACAACTGGTACTGGGGCCTGCTGATCTCGCCCGTGTTTCTGCTTGGCCTGTTGTTCGCCCCGCAAGCCATTGCTGACCTGGTCAAAGTGATCAGCGGCAGATCGTTCAGCGCCGCCCACGCACCCGCCACAGATAGGCAATGGCCGACCACATCAAGCCGACCAGCAACAGCGCGATGAACATGCCGCCGGCCGCCCGTTCGTGGCCGATGCTGATGTTCCAACCCGCGCCCCGGCTGAGCGCGCCGACGAGGCCGACCAGCGCCATGCCAGCAATACCTGCCATCAGTGCCGCAACCGGGATCTTTTGTGGCTGATTGGCATGCAGGCCCATGTAGATCGCCACCAGCACGGTTGCCGGATTGATGAAGGCATAAAACGCGATCAGTTGAACGGCGGTCATCATGACGTCGTAGACTCCAAAGTTAGCTGCGCAAAGCTTGTACGATCAGCATCAAGCCGCCGAGCACCACGACGCCATCAAGGATGCTGGTATGCTGCGCCAACGATAGCGACCGGGTTAGCCGTTTGGCAATGAAAGCGCCAGGGATGGCGCAGATGCCGATTAACACGGCCATGATGACTGACGACCAGGGCAAAGCGCCCAGGGTATGGAACGTCGCAGTTTTGACCACGCCAACAATCAGCGACACGCCCGCATCCGTGGCGATCACGGCTGCACCTTCAAGGCCTGCCGCCATCAGGATCGACAGCAGAACCACGCCCGACCCGGTGGTGCCGCCGACCAGCAACCCGTAGCCGACGCCGGCCGCCGCCATGCCGTTCTGGGACAGGTTGCCGAATTGCCGCTTCATGATGCGCCGCAATGGCACCAGCGCGATCAGCACGGCACCGATCCAGATTGCCGCGTTGGGGCCGGTCAGTTTGGTATAGCCATAGCTGCCGAGCATGCAGGTGGGAATGGCCGCCAGCCCGACGATCAGTGCCTTTTTGGCGTCGAAATCCGACCAGAATGCCACCAACCGGCTGCTGTTGGTGAACATCGCCGACAGCCCAATGATCGGCACCACGGCCTCGGCCCCGATGATCGGTACCAGCACCAGCGGCATCAGCAGCCCAGTGCCATAGCCTGCGACGCCGCCGATGATTGAGGCGCCAAATGCGGTCACCGCCACCAGCGCGTATTGCAGCAGCGTTACCGTGCCCATGTTGCCCCTGTCATGCCACCAACAGTCCCATCCGTTGACCCTCTTCCAGGGCTCAGCCCCCTCGTGTCTTCCTCCCTCCCCCCTTGAGGGGGGCCGGGGTGGGGGTATGGTAAGGCCTGGATTTGTTGGCCAAAGCACCCCCCACCTCACGCGGCAAGATCAATTTTTGTGAAGTACAAAAATTGAGCCGCGTTGTCCTCCCCCTTGAGGGGAAGGGCAATCGCATATGACGTTAAGCCTTGCTCCACCCTGCCAGTTTTCGCCTCCTCCCCCTTGAGGGGGGGAGGACAACGATGGCTTCGCGAAGCGATGCCGTCGTGAGGTGGGGGTGACTTCGGCCCCACATCCAGCCGCACGGAGTCACCCCCACCTGGCACGGCAAGTTCGATTTTCGTGAAGTACGAAAATCGAGCCGTGCTGTCCTCCCCCCTCAAGGGGCTCAAGGGGGAGGAGGAGAAAAACCGCGACGGTGTGCGCGCGGCGAGTTCATATGCGATAGCCCTGCCCACAAGGGGGAGGGAGGGAAAAAACTGAAAGTTCGGAGCTTAGGCAAAAGGTTGTGCGATCAGCTCGTTGGTGTCATGCGTCAGTGGTCCACCCTGAAGAGTTGCCTGAGACCTGCCCCGTATGCCAGTCGTGCTGGATGATGCCCACACCCGCCACCAACTTCGCCTGCCCGATTGACAGCTCGCCGCTGTCCACGCCATCCGGCCAGCCGTGGCGCTGCACGAACGGGCACAGCTTTGATGTGGCGCGCGAGGGCTATTGCAACTTGCTCGTCGTGCAGCACAAAGCCTCGCGCGATCCCGGCGACACCGCCGAGATGGTTGCCGCCCGCCGACGGGTGCTGGACATTGGCATCTATGCACCCATTGCGGACAGCGTGTTTGCGCACGTCCGTCAGCTCGCTAAGCCGCAGCAAAAACATCTTGATGGTCGCAATATGCACCCGCCTCTCGGTTCTTTCCCTCCCTCCCCCTTGAGGGGGGAGGGCCGGGTTGGGGGTGTTCTTGTCACGAACTCGAGGCCCGAAGCCACCCCCACCTCACGCGGCAAAATCGATTTTTGTGAAGAACAAAAATCGAGCCGCGTTGTCCTCCCCCCTCAAGGGGAAGGAGGCGAAAACCTTGAGATTTTGCACCTCTCAAATGCACCGTTCCGAGTTGTCGATGCGGGATGTGGCGAGGGCTATTATCTCGCGCGTATTGCCGAACTGGCAGCTCACGCCGACGGCCTCACCCTTGAACTTGCCGGCACCGACGTCTCCAAATGGGCCGTCCGGGCTGCGGCGAAACGCCGAGCGCCCATTGCCTGGGCCGTTGCTAACAACCGGCATCTGCCGTTCCAGGCGACCAGCGTCGACGTGATCCTATGCCTGTTCGGCTTCCCGGTCTGGCAAGGTTTTACGCCCGTGCTGGCCCCCAATGGCCGCGTGTTGATGGTCGATCCTGGCCCGGAGCACCTCGCCGAACTGCGTGCGGTGATCTATCCGACGGTCAACCGCTCGCCCGTTGCCTCACTGGAACAGGCCGAAGCTGCGGGCTACGTTCTGGAGGCAGCAACGCCGCTGACCTACACCGCCCACCTGACATCACCAGCACAGATCGCCGATCTGTTCGCGATGACGCCGCATGCCTATCGCGCGCCGGAGGCCGGGCGCGCGGCACTGCAAGCCCTTGATCAGCTGACCGTTACCGTCGATGTGCTAGTTCGGCAGCTCAGACTTGCTGGCGATCCTTCAGCACGCTAAGCCACCGACAAATACACGGACAGGGATGACGGTCGTGACGCAATCCAATGACGCCCCGACGCAGGGCCGCAAGCGCGGCATCACCGTGCAGATCACGGCCAAACGCGAGATCGCGCAGGACATCCACTTTTTCGACCTGCGGTTGGCGGACGGCGGCGATCTGCCCGCATTCACGGCGGGAGCGCACATTCCTGTGCGAATCCCCAACGGCCGGATGCGCTCCTATTCGCTGTGCAACGATCCGACGGAACGTCACCGCTACTGCCTCGCCGTCAAACGCGATGGCAACGGCCGTGGCGGCTCGGTCAACCTGATCGACGCAACGGCAGTGGGTGATACGCTCAACATCGCACCGCCGCGCAATCTGTTTCCGCTTGAGGGCAATCCGCCCAGCATCCTTTTTATCGCGGGCGGCATCGGCATCACGCCGATCCGCTCGATGATTGCGCACCTCACGGCTACCGGGGCTCAACCGTTCAAGCTGTACTATTTCACTCGCTCGCCCGAGCAGATGGCCTTCCGCGATGAGTTCACCGCCCCGGCATTTCAAGGCCGCGTCACCTTGCACCACGACGGCGGCGATCCCGCCAAAGCGTTCGACCTGTGGCCGGTGCTGGAGACCCCCAAAGGTGCCCACATCTACTGCTGCGGCCCGCGCGGCCTGATGGATGCCGTCCGCGACATGTCCGGCCATTGGCCGAAATCCGCCGTGCATTTCGAGGATTTCGGCGCTGGCATCGCGCCCGTCAAGGCTGCCGACACAGCATTCGCCGTCAAGCTGGCCAAATCCGGCCTGACGCTGATTGTTCCACCTGACAAATCGATCCTGGAGGTCATCCGCGCCGCTGGCATCGATGCCCCCAGCTCCTGCGAAAGCGGCACCTGCGGCACCTGCCGCTGCGGCCTACTCAGCGGCGAAGTGGATCACCGCGACATGGTGCTAGCCGAGCATGAGAAGGCCAGCGCCATAATGATCTGCGTGTCGCGGGCGAAGGCTGGCGAGCTGGTGTTGGATTTGTAGAATTTGTAGGGCGCATTAGCCCCCTTGCGTAATGCGCCGCCCACAAACTCCAGCCGTGAGGCAGACCACATCATGCCCAATTCCAACGGCAGCGCCCAGTCGCGGTGCATTACGCAATTGGGCTAATGCACCCTACGGCTTCGGAGCAAGTTCAACGAAGACGGGACGGTCGCCTGCGGCAAGATCGAATGCGACATCGGCACTATCGCTCAACGCGTCAAGCGATGACGCTGCTGGCAACTCAGCAACGTCTTCCGTCCAAAGCCGCAGCGCGATGGCAGCATTGGCGAGCGCCTCGGCCTCGGTGTCGCCAGCAGCCACGCACCCCGGCAAATCCGGAAAATGGATGCCGAAGGCGCTATCATCGTCCTTGCAAAGGATGCCGATGTAATGATTCATCTATGCATTCCAACAACAGTTTGGGGTTTTCTTCAACAATCGAATCGCCCTGCGCCATCGACACCTTGATTCCACCCACACTTCCCCTGTGAACTGCGGCTCTCAAGCACTTGAGGCGGCGCAGTTGCCGCGCTATCAGCCAGTCCATGGCAAAAAATCCGACACCACCACCGACCGATGACGGCACCAATGGGCGCGGCCCCGTTGAGAACGTGACCTTGCGCGACGCGATAGAGGAACGCTACCTCTCGTATGCGCTGTCGACCATCATGGGCCGTGCGCTGCCCGACGTGCGCGACGGCTTGAAGCCGGTGCATCGGCGCATCCTCTACACGATGCAGCGGCTCAATCTGGAGCCGCCGTCGGCGTTCATGAAGTGCGCCCGCATCGTCGGCGAGGCCATGGGTAAATATCACCCGCACGGCAACCTGGCGCTGTACGAAGCCATGGTCCGGTTGGCGCAGGATTTCTCCGTGCGCTATCCGCTGGTCGATGGCCAAGGCAACTTCGGCAACATCGATGGCGATAACGCCGCTGCCGACCGTTACACCGAGGCGCGGCTGTCCGGCACCTCAGTCGAAATCCTCGATGGCCTCGACGAGGACACCGTTGATTTTCGCCCGAACTACGACGGCCGCGAGATGGAGCCGGTGGTGCTGCCGTGCGCGTTCCCGAACCTGCTGGCCAACGGCTCGTCCGGCATCGCCGTCGGCATGGCCACCAACATCGCGCCGCACAACGTTGACGAGCTGTGCCTAGCGCTGCTGCACTTGATCAAGCATCCTAACGCTACGGTCGAGAAGCTGGTCGAGTTCATCCCTGGTCCAGATTTTCCGACCGGCGGCGTGCTGGTGGAACCACACGCCTCTATCGTCGAGACCTACCGCACCGGGCGTGGCGGTTTTCGCCTGCGTGCCAAGTGGGAGAAGGAAGAGCTGACGCGGGGTGGCTATAGCATCGTCATCACCGAAATTCCGTATCAGGTGCAGAAGGGCAAGCTGGTCGAGAAGATCGCTGACCTGATCGCCGAAAAGAAGCTGCCGCTGGTTGGCGATGTGCGCGATGAAAGTGCCGAGATCGTCCGCCTCGTCATCGAGCCGAAATCGCGTACGGTTGACCCCATCGTGATGATGGAAAGCCTGTTCCGGCTGACCGAGCTGGAAATCCGCTTCTCGCTCAACATGAACGTGCTGTCGGCGGCGCAGATCCC
>JAYSVA010000313.1:0-7403 GCA_043718785.1 Hyphomicrobiaceae bacterium | reverse complement strand
GCATCGACGCCAACGAGCAGCAGAAGATCCTGGGTGGTCTCAAGCAGGCTGGCGTTGAGCAGGGCGCGATGGATTTCCTGCAGCAGGAAATCAACAATCCGGCGTCCATTGATGACTTAGCCGCCGCCTGCAAAACTGGCGAAGAAGCCGTGCAGGTGTTCACGGCGGCCCGTATCGCCATCGACCTGGATAACCAGCAGGAGAACGACTTCCTGGTGACACTGGCCTCCAAGCTCGGCATCGACGGCCAGCTAGCCCAGCACATCGATGCGGCTGCGGCCGCCCAGGCCTGACCTGGCCGGACATTGGAGATTGCGAAGCGCGGGGTGCAAATCCCGCGCTTTTACTTGGTCAGCTACTTGGCCAGTTGCCGGACCGACGGCCAACAAAATGCAAAAACCGCCACGACTTGAACTAAGGCGGGCGCCCAGTTCAAATCGCGACGTTTGATTTCGACAAAATGCGGGTCTGCATTATAGCTGCACTGCCCGCTCCACCTGTCTGGCTTTTCTCGCCGTCCAGCCTCTAGCGGTAACCAGTATGGCTGCAGTATGTTCGAATAATCAGAAAATACTATTCAAACCAATTGATGGCTGGCCAAACAAACTCTGATGGAACATGCGCAGCATCAACTTAGACCAGATCCGGGCCCTTGTGACTGTGCAGGAGTGCGGCAGCATCACAGCTGCGGCCGTGCAGCTTAATCTCAGTCAACCAGCGGTTACGAAACAAATCAGTGAGCTGGAGGCCCGGTTCGGATTGAAAGTGATGGCAAAGGTTGGTCGGCGGACCCTGCTGACCCCTGCCGGTCTTGAGCTGGTTGAGCTGGGGCGTCACCTGCTGGAGGAAGCTAACAGCATCACCGCCGCCATGCGCCGCCACAGTGAGGGGTGGCTCGGCAAAGTGCGCATCGGCATGAGTATGACGATGCTGACGCATTTCGTGCCGCCCATCCTGCGTCAGATCCGTGACGATCATCCGACCATTGAGCTGGCCATCAAAACCGCCCTCAGCGCCGATATTGCCGCCAAAGTGTTCGCCAACGAGCTGGATATCGGAATCGTCACCTTGCCCGTGGTCGATACCAGCCTGAACGTCATGCCGTTCTATCGTGATGAGCTGATGGTGGTGTTGCCGCTACATCATGATGCGCCCGATGTGATTACACCTAAATATCTGGCCGCGCAGCCGCTGATACTTGGCAATACGACGTCAGCACTGCGCCGCATGGTTGCGGTTTGGCTCGCGGCCGAAAATTTGGAGCTGCCGAAGCCGATCATGGAGCTAGATAATATCGACGGCATGAAGAGTGTTGTCGGCGTCGGTCTCGGGGTGTCGGTGGTGCCGTCGCTGTCGCTCAGCGGCAAGTCGGCAGTGGATACGCTGCCGACGCACTTTATTGTCCGGCCGCTTGAGCCGCGGGTCGCCCGCACGATTGGCTTGATTGCGCGCTCCGATAAACAAGAGGACCGCGCGTTTTCCTATGTCCGCGATGCGCTGATGGCCGCCCGGAACATTACGTAGCCCCCGGCAATGTTAGGTGGCCGATGGGCGATGCTGGCCGTCGCCCCAGGCGCGGATCCGGCCCTCTGGTGTCCAGGTCGCAGCCTGTCCGGGTGGGGCTAAGCCATAATGGCGGGCGAGCCGTTCGAGTGCTAGCTGCAACACGATGCGGCCCGACCGGACGGGCCAACCGACCTCGCGCTCGGAATCTTCAATGCCCTTCTCGTGGCAGCAGACATCGATGAGGATACCAGACAGCTCTGGCCCGACAGCGGCCAACGCTTGGCGCACCCGTTGTTTGGCCGCGACGACGTTGTCGCTCATGTCCAGGCCGTCTCCGGGGGCTGAGCGCTGGGCACAGCGCTCACTGGATACAGGGCTCCAGCTTGCGGTGATGCGGGGTGTCATCGCGGCAAACCAGAAATCCGCGCGTAGCCGTTCTCCGGCTTTAAAGGCATGATCGGACAGCAGGGGGCGGCCTTGTTTGTCGCGGCGGCGATACAGCCAGTCGAGTGGGCTTTCGTGGCCCGTTGCGGGCCTCGCCGGTGGTTTGCCGGGAAGAACCGGCGCGCAGACGGTGACGAGGATCGGCGCCCCGTCATCGGCCACCTCCAGGTTCTCATCATCGCCGGTGTTTTCCGCCGCCGCGCCGGAGCGGACGCGGCGCACTGCATGCCTGCCGACTTTGGCCAACAGCCATTGCCCTTTGTCGTTCTGGTCTATCCAGTCAGCGCTTGCGAGGGTGCGGAACGCGTCGAGGTCCAGGTGCGCCAACGGTGCTGCAAAGCCATTGCGGCCGGAATAGAGTTCGGCATCGTCACGGCCGACCTGTAAGTAGGCGCCGTGGCGCGTCAGGGCGGCGAGGATGAACCGCACGGATTGATCAGCAGCGAGGGTATCTACGCTTCGATGGGGCGAGTTGGTCATCAGGCCACCCCGTTGCGTTCACGATTGCTGTAGCTGCTTGGCAACGGCATCGTCACGCCGGTCAGACGGCCCGGCACGCCAAAAGTGATGCGGACGACATGCTCCAGGCGTGTGATGGCACGATCAAACTCAGGATCATCGCGGTGCTGCTCGACGACTTCGCAGGCGTGTGCCACCGTGGTGCGATCACGATCAAACATCTGTCCGACGTGGGTCAAACTGAAGCTAAGACTAACGCGGGCGATGTACATGCTAACCTGCCGTGCAAGCGCCACATCAGCCCGTCCACGGGACGGGTGGCTCAATAGCTCGGGCTCAAGGTCGAAGCCCATGGCGATGGCTTCTTCGATTTTTATGCGCAGGTTCCGATGTTCGGCCATCAGATCGGGTTCAAATTGCGGCGCAAAAACTGAGTAATCCGCGAAGTTTAGTTCGGTCTGCAATGGCAGGTCGCTATGGTCCCAAGCGGCGCGGCGTCTTTCGACGAAAGGTTGTGGCGTGACAGTTGGCATGCTGCGCTCCCGAGTGTTGCAATATCGTCGGCCGACAATGGGCAGTTCGGAACTTGGCGTTTGCAGTTCAAGTTCCGGTCCAACGATAAGCGAGTTCTGAGGGGCGGGGATAAGTCCTAGCTCGGTTAAGCAACGTGGTTAAATCGGTCCCAAAAAGCCGATTTTGCCACCCGCAGAGACCGATTTGAGGTGCCGAAACTGCCGTTTTGAAAGTTATCCCCGCCCCCTGAGACGGTGAGATGCTGTTCCGATGCTCCAACGCAGAGGAACCGTCATGCACGCCACTCAATCCGCCCCAACACTGCTTCGCCGCCAACCACAGGTCTCGCCGCGCCGCATCGTCGGCTTCCGTCCGGCGAGGCCTCGCTATAACCGCTCGACCGATCTGCCGGGCCTGCTGCCGCTCTGGCCCGAAGAACTGGCAGATGCCAGCGTTGCCGGTCGTACCAAGCTCCTGCAGATGCTGCAGCGGGCGCTGCGGGCCGAGCGGCAGCGCGGCGTCGGCGGTCACTGGGCCTACGATTTGTCCCGCCATGCCAGTTTGGTCGCGGCGCTGCGGTCGGAACGGGCGGCGCTGAGCGCCCTGCTACAACAGCGGGCTGGCGGCACGCGCATCAAGGATCGGTTGGACCGGGCGAAACTGGTGCTCAAGCGAAACACTGTCGCTATCCCGCAACCGGATCTTGCTGATTTGCCTTAGCGTTGCCATGCTCGCACTGGATAACCCCTGTGGAACTTTGGGTTGGGCTGTGGTTGGTTGGGTTGTCAGGGCGCGGTTATGTTAAATGTTAACAAGTCGATTCGGGCCTTCATTGCGCCCGGTGCCGAGCCACCAATAGCCGAACTAAGCGGCCGATTCGTCGGCCAGATCATTGGCGAGTGACCTCTATGCGCAAGATCCGTGGCCAGCTCCTGTCATCTAGCCTGCTGTCGCGCAACGGCACAGCCAGCGCGACGTTGAGTGTAATGGCCGCGTTGTTGCTTCTGCCCTTGGCGGGCCATGCGCCTGTGGCTGCGCAGCAAGGTTTGCCAGGTCTAGTCGTCTCCCCGCCAACAGGACCTGCCGCCGCTCCGCCGGCTGGTATTCCCGGTTTGATGATTTCGAACGCGCCCCCTGCAGCACCGACGCCGCCACCGCCAGTGGCCAGCGCACCGGCTCCCAAGCCGAAGCCGAAGGTGGCCGCGAAGGCACCAATCAAGACCGCATCGATTGAGAAGGGCGCGGGTGCCGGGGCGCAGACAATTGTGGTGCTGGTCAACGATGACCCGATCACCGGCTACGAAGTTGAGCAGCGTCAACGCCTGAACGCGCTTTCGGCCAACATCGGTGAGAAAGCGTCGGCCAACATGAAGGCGCTGGTCCAGTCGGAAGGCACGCAGAAGCGCTTCCAGGCAATGATCCAGGAGATTGTGGCGCAGCATCAGTCAACCAAGACGCGTGACCAGATCATGGCCATCATCGAGGCCAAGAAAAAGGAATTTGGGGCCAGTCTGCAAAAGCAAGCGCTGGAAAATGCGCGCGCCAGCGTGCTGCCGGGCATGAAAAAAGAGGCGCTGGATGAGCTGGTCGAGGAACGTCTGAAGCTGCAGGAGGCCAAGCGGATCGGCTCCACCGCCGATGATGCGCAGGTCGATACGATTCTGAAGAGCTTGGCTGAGCGCAACAAGATGTCGATTGATCAGTTCGGCAAGCACTTGGCGACCATGGGGGCGGACATCAAGTCGATGCGTGAGCGGTTCCGGGCGACGCTGTCGTGGAACGACGTAGTGCGCCGCAAGTTCAGCCATGAGGTTGTGATCAACCAGAGCGAAGTTGACCGGTTCGTTGCCACATCGACCGCAGGTGATGACGAAGTTGAACTGAAACTGCAGCGGTTCATCCTGTCGATGCCCGCGAAGTTCGACCAGAAATCACTCGCACAACGCCTGGATGAGGCCGAAAAACTGCGCCAAGACTTTAAGGGTTGTGCAACCGGGCAGGTTTCAGCGGCCAAGGTGGTGAACACCAAGTTCGAGGATCTCGGCGTCAGAAAAGCTGCGACCGTTCCAGAGCCAACCCGTTCCCTGCTGTTGAATGCCAAGGCCGGTGAGATCGTGCCGCCGAACGTCACCAAGGCCGGTGTTGAGGTTTACGCGCTGTGCGAACGCAATGTCGTTAAGGCTTCTGAGAAAAAACGCGCGGAGTTTGAGGGTGACTTGAAGCAGAAAGAATTCGAGGTCAAAGCCCGCCGCCTGTTGCGCGATCTGTGTCAGGATGCACATATCGAATACCGTGACGGCGGGGCATCGCCGACGAAAACCTGTCAGAAAATCTGAGTTCAACCCCGCTGATAGTTGCAGCCGGTGGGTGAACGTCAACCAGCACCGGCTAGCCCTCGTATGTCCAGCACCACCGCTCCCAGCCTGCCGCTCGCCCTCAGCATGGGCGATCCGGCTGGTATTGGCATTGAGATTACCCTCAAGACTTGGTGCGACCGGGATGCCAATGGTGTTGCGCCATACGTTCTGTTCGGGGACGCGGAGGTTGTTGCCGCACTCAGGCCCGACGTACCCGTCGTGCGGATCGACAAGCTAGCCGACGCACCGCAGCGGTTTGCGACGCAGTTGCCGATCTTCCACGTGCCGTGTGCGGTGCCGATTGTGCCCGGCAAGCCCGATTTCCGTAATGGCCGGGCGACGATCCAAGCCATCAATCTGGCGGTGGCAGCCGTCGTGCGCGGCGAGGCGTCGGCAGTGATCACCAACCCAATCGCCAAGCACGTGCTGTATGACGCTGGCTTCCGCCATCCTGGCCACACCGAGTATCTGGCGCACCTCGCCAGCCAGCACCACCCCGGCCAAACTTATCGCCCCGTGATGATGCTGGCCGCTGAGGACCCGACCCTGCGCGTCGTGCCGATGACCATCCATGAGCCGCTGGCCAAGGTGCCGGGCATGATCACGACGGCGCTGATCATCGAGACGACGCGCATCACTCATCGGGCTCTGGTTGAACAGTTCGGCATCGCCCGGCCGCGCATCGCCATTGCAGGCCTCAACCCGCACGCGGGCGAGAACGGCAGCATCGGCACCGAGGACCGCGATATCATCGCCCCAGCCATTGCCGCCTTACGTGCCGAAGGCATGTCCATCACCGGCCCGCATTCCGCCGATACGCTGTTCCATCCGCCCGCCCGCGCCACCTACGACGCCGTGATCTGCATGTATCATGATCAGGCGCTAATCCCGATCAAGACGCTGGCGTTCGACACCGGCGTTAACCTCACCCTCGGATTGCCGTTCGTCCGCACCTCGCCGGATCACGGCACCGCCTTTGATATCGCCGGACGTGGTACAGCATCCGCCACCAGCCTGATCGCCGCGCTGAAAATGGCGGCGATGTTGGGTGCGCTGACGCAGAAAGTTTAAGCTGATGAGCAAGACCCCGAAACAACAACCGATGGAATGGAATGAGCCCTCGGCGAAGGACGCGCCGACCACCGATGGTTTGCCGCGTCTTGGCGATGTGATCCGCGGGCTCGGCTTGCAGGCAAAAAAGAGCCTGGGCCAGAATTTTATCCTCGATCTCAATCTGACCCGCCGCATCGCCCGCGAAGCTGGTGTCTTGAAGGGCCGCACCGTCATCGAGATCGGCCCTGGACCGGGCGGCCTGACACGGGCGCTACTGGCCGAGGGCGCTGGCAAAGTCATCGCCATCGAGCGGGATGACCGCTGCCTGCCCGCCCTCGCCGATATTGCCGCGCATTATCCCGGTCGCCTCGAAGTCATCGCCGGCGATGCGCTGACGACCGACTACGCCAGCCTGCTCAAACCCGAGGACGGCAAGGCGATCATCGCCGCCAACCTGCCGTATGGCGCCGCCACCAAGCTGCTGATCGGTTGGCTTGAGGCTGATCCGTGGCCGCCCTGGTACGACGGCATGGTGTTGATGTTCCAAAAAGAAGTGGCCGAACGCATCGTCGCCGAGAAGGGCACTAAGGCCTATGGCCGCTTGGCCATCATCTCGCAATGGCGCTGCAATGCCCGCATCGCCCTGACCTTGCCGCCGGGTGCCTTCACGCCCGCACCAAAAGTGTCGTCGGCCGTCGTCGTGTTCACGCCCCGTGCGGTGCCGACGCCCGCTTGCTCAGTCCGCACGCTCGGCCAAGTCACGGCGGCCGCCTTCGGCCAGCGCCGCAAGATGCTACGCGCGAGCCTAAAGCAGATCACGCCAATGCCCGAACTGCTGCTCGCGCGTGCGGGCCTATCGCCCGAACTGCGCGGCGAAGCGCTGTCCGTGGCCGAGTTCGCCAACCTGGCGATTTTGCTGGATGACGTGCGGGCCTCGAAGGGTTGAGCGACTGGTCTAGGGCTCGGCCTACTTATAGCAGCCAGCGACGCAGACGGTTTTGCCGTCGTCAACTGGGTCCGATGGCTTGGTCTGGGGCTGCGGCGTGGCTGGGCGGGTATTTGCGACAGGGG
>JAYSVA010000312.1:0-3365 GCA_043718785.1 Hyphomicrobiaceae bacterium | reverse complement strand
CTCATCCCCAATCGGCGTCTCCAAGGAGATCGGCTCTTTGGCGATCTTGTGGACCTTGCGCACCTTCTCCAGCGGCATCGCCAGCTTTTTGGCCAGCTCTTCCGGGGTCGGTTCGCGGCCGATTTCGTGCAGCATCTGCCGCGACGTGCGGACGATCTTATTGATCGTCTCGATCATGTGCACGGGGATGCGGATGGTGCGCGCTTGGTCGGCAATCGAGCGGGTGATCGCCTGCCGGATCCACCACGTCGCGTAGGTCGAGAACTTGTAGCCGCGCCGATACTCGAACTTATCGACCGCCTTCATCAAGCCAATGTTGCCTTCCTGGATCAGATCGAGGAACTGCAGGCCGCGATTGGTGTACTTTTTCGCAATCGAGATGACGAGACGGAGGTTGGCTTCCACCATCTCCTTCTTGGCCTGACGGGCTTCGCGCTCGCCCTTCTGCACGTGGCGGACGATGCGGCGATACTCGGTGATTTCGAGGCCGGTTTCGGTCGCCAGATTGTGGATGTCGGTGCGGATATCGTCGATCTTTTCGCCTTCGGACTTGACGAAGTTGGTCCAACCCTTCTTGCCGATTTTCGACAAGCGGTCAGTCCAGGTTTGGTCGAGTTCGTTGCCGTAGTACTCGTCGATGAAGTCCTGACGGGCCACGCCGTAGCTGTCGGCCAGTCGCATCAACTGCGCCTCATAGCCGATCAGCCGCTTGTTGATGGCGTAGAGCTGCTCAACCAGGCTTTCGATACGATTGTTGTTCAGAGACAGCGACTTAACGTCGGTGATGATCTCTTCGCGCAGCTTTTCATAGGCCTTCTGCTGCTGCTTCGGGTTTTGTTCCCCGGCAACCTGCAGCTCCAGCTTCTTGTCCTGCTGCTTGCGCAGTTTCTTGTAGGTCAGCGCGATGCGGTCAAAGGTTTCGAGCACCTTCGGCTTCAGCTCGGCTTCCATCGCGGCGAGCGACAGCGCGTTCTCGAATTCGTCCTCATCGTCGCCATCGGCGCCGTCAATCGGCGGCTCCTCTTCGCCATTGGCGGCGGCCTGATTGATCGCGGCGCTGCGGGCGGCATAGCCCTGGGCAACGTTCAAATGCGCGGGGCGCGGACCCTGCGGAATGCCGCCGGGAGCGTCCTGGCCGGGCATGGCCACCGGGATCGCCTTCGCCTCGGGGCCCTCATAAGTGGCCTCAAGATCGATGATGTCACGCAAAAGGATCTTGGCTTCGTTCAGTTCGTCGCGCCAAATGATGATCGCTTGGAACGTCAGCGGGCTTTCGCACAGGCCGGCGATCATGGCTTCGCGGCCGGCTTCGATGCGCTTGGCGATGGCGATTTCGCCCTCGCGTGACAGCAGCTCGACGGTGCCCATTTCGCGCAGGTACATGCGGACGGGATCGTCGGTGCGGTCAACCGGCTCGCGGGCTTCGGCGCGCGCGGGCAGGTTGGCCTGCGTAACGGTGAGGCTGCCCTCTTCCTCCGGCGCTTCGTCGACGGCGGCAGCGGCAGGCTCCTCGCCCTCCTCCTGCTCGACGACGTTGACGCCCATTTCGGAAAACAGCGCCATCACGTCTTCGATCTGCTCGGACGTCACTTCTTCCGAGGGCAGCACGGCATTGATTTCGTCGTAGGTGACCCAACCGCGCGACTTCGCGAGCTTGATCAGCTTCTTGACGGCCGCATCCGACATATCCAGGATCGGGTTGTCGCGTTCTGGCGCTTCAACGGCCGCACCTGCGGCTTCGCCTTTGGCAGCTTGCTTGTTGGACTTTTGAGCCACGTTTTTTTGCACCATGGAATTTTATCTCGGGCTGGGCCCATTTGGGTGTGTGCCAAATGGGCCGGTCAACGGAGAGTGCACGACGTCGGAAACATGTCGGCGCTAGAGACAATCGAAGTCAGTGAAGCATCGCGTGACGGGATGAAAGGTGCACGGCAGGTTGCTTCAACCTGACTCCAGGGTGTCCTCTGGCGTCGGCGCATGGTAACGGCGTCGCACAACTGGTGGCATGTCCGGAGCGTTCCATCGCAGCTGGTTCGGGCACTCGCCGTTCGCTGGTGCCTGGTAGGGCATGGTCCAAGCGAGCCGTGGTGGTCCCGAGTTCAACCGCATCCGATGGAAATCCCCACTTGTATCAGTTGCGAATAGGCGGTGTTACTGGCAGTCGTAGCGATCTCGAAGATCGACAGCGCATACGACGTCGTGTGACCCGCCCTTGATTTAGGTTATGGGTCGCGACGTTGCAGAAACCTGCGTGCGCGTCAGATATCCGTTGATGGCTCCGTTACGTTAGAACTTGCAATCAGCTGCTTAATCTCACAAATTCGAACGAATGCAGCTTCGCTGCCCTCGCTGTGCCAGTCCTTCTCCGCAGCGTCGAGTTCCCGTTCCAACCTGAGCTGCCGATCATGCAGCGCGAGGGCGTGGCACCAGCCAGCCTCCACCTCGGCTTTGTCGGCATCGGGTCGTACAAAACGGTCGCTCTTGTGCGTGATGGCCTGGTTGATGAGATCAACCACCTTTCCCAAGCTCAATCTCTCCAATTGGGAGCGCAGAGACTGGCTGTCAAGGACATTTGCGCCACTATCGCCAGAAACAGTTGCTGCACATGTCAAAAGCGCATCGCGGACCTGCGTTAGTGAGGGGAGCGCAAAGGTTAGTTGTGCGATTTCCTCAGCGTGATCGTCGATCAGCCATGGATGGATCATCAGCACTTGTAGCATCAGCGCTTCGCGGTGCGGGATCGCGCGCAGACCGCCGCCGACCATGCTGCTGGAGCGCAAACTGTCGCTAGCCGAGGGCTTCATCCAGGGCGGTGGTGGGCCGCCGAACTTGCCGCCAAATTTCCCGCCGCCACCAAACTTACTGCCGCCAAACTTGCCACCGCCGGTGAGTTTTCCTCCGCCCTGCCATGGCTGACGCTGACCTTGCCCCTGCCCGCCGCCGGTATACGCCGGGGCGCTGCTGATCTGCCGGGAGACGTGGCGGCTGGTCGGGCCTGTGACTTCGAGCGGGGCATCGTAGTTCGCTGGAACTAGGTCGCGGCGACCTAGGTCGCCGTTGCCGCCGTTATCATGGACGTGGCTGTCGTAATCGCCGAAATCGCGGGTGTCGAAATCCGCCATCGCCGGATGATCATCAACCGGCGTTGGGGCTGATCGGGTCATCTGAGTCGGCGCGGCGGGGCTTGGCGCTGCCAGTGCGCGCGGGGCACGGCCCCAGGCTTTGTCCAGCCGCTCGGCGATGGTTTGGCCGTAGTGGCCGCGCACGCTCGGGTCGGCAATCTTCAGCACCAGCGCCCGCAATTGCGCTTCCAGCCGGGCGCGGCGTTCCGGCGTGGTCCACTCGCCAGCGGCCCATTCGCGGTC
>JAYSVA010000311.1:0-7404 GCA_043718785.1 Hyphomicrobiaceae bacterium | reverse complement strand
CCATGATAAAAGTCAGGCCCTGTTTGGTCAGCAACCGCTGCAACGCCTTTTGCACCTCGGCGTCCATGCCGGGGGTGATTGCGTCCAGATATTCGATCACCGTGACCTGCGAGCCGAGCCTTGCATAGACCGACCCCAGTTCCAACCCGATCACGCCCGCGCCGATCACGGCGAGGTGTTTGGGGATGCGGGGCAGGGTCAGCGCGCCGGTCGAGGTGACGACGATTTTTTCATCCACGGTGACACCGGCAAGGGTGGCGGATTCAGAGCCGGTGGCGATGACGATGGATTTCGCGTCATGCGTGACATCACCGACCTTGACCTGACCGGGCGCAGGAATTGACGCCCAGCCCTTGATCCAGTCGATCTTGTTCTTTTTGAACAGAAATTCGATGCCGCCGGTGTTTTGGCCAATGACCTCGTCCTTGTAGGCCAGCATCTGTTTCCAATCGACCTTGGTCGCGGCACGCAGGCCCATTTTGGCAAAGTTGTGCTCGGATTCGTGCAGCATCTGCGTTGCATGCAGCAACGCCTTGGACGGGATGCAGCCGACATTCAGGCAGGTGCCGCCAAGCGTCTCGCGCCCCTCGACCACGGCGGTTTTCAGGCCAAGCTGGGCGGCCCGGATTGCGCCGACATAGCCGCCGGGACCTGCGCCGATAAAGATGACATCGTAACTGGGCATTTTGGGGTTCCTTGAGGGGCGTCAGATCAGGGACATCAGGATCATCAGTATAGTGGCAATCAGGCCGATGCTCCAGATGACGGACCGCCATGGCGACAGGCCGAAGTAATAGGCAGGGACGTAGAGGATGCGGGCGATAAGGTAAGCCCAGGCGCAATTGCCGGTGAAGCCGTTGGCCTTGTCACCGAGGGTGACGAGGACGACGGCGATGGTGAACAGGATGAGGGCTTCGAAATGGTTGGTCATCGCCCGTTGCAGGCGGCCGGGTTTGCCGGTCAGGGTGATCGGCTGGTCACGCGGCCCAAGCGCGCGTTTGGACCCGATTTGAAGGTTGGCGGCGATGGAGAACAGCGTGAACTGGACCAGTTGCAACAGGGCTGCATAAGCGAGGACGGTGAGTTCGGTGGTCAAGAGTGACTCCTAACAGATGCGCAATATATGCATACCTTACGTTTTCTTGGACAGGGTTGCCACTCGCCGGGGTCAGCTGGGCTATTCAAGTACGTTCTTTTTACCGAGAACCCAAACAAAAAACGCCAACAGGAGTGCGAGCGGAAACCATATCCAAGTAATTCCGCCTCCAGTCAGTGGGATGTCGCCGAATAATCCTGCGGAATCCATCGTTGCAATAAGAAACGGCCAGATGGGGGCCGATGCCAGTAATAACAATGGCCACACTGCGCTATGCCGATATCGCGTCAAAAATACTGTAGCGGTAACACTGCACGCCAGCATTGCAACCGGCACGGCTGCCATTATCACAAGTAAAACTGGGAGATCGTGTTGGGTGGGAATACCCCACAAACGCGATACTGTAAGCCAACTTGCTAGCAGCAGGAACGCGTTTACCAAATACAGTACGACAATGACGACTCTTATTCCCCAAAGCCCGTACATCACTTATCCCCCGCTCGATTCAGTCACACGTGATCGCATGCATTTTGCGTGTTTTCACGCAAGTCACAAATCCATCAGCAACCGCCTTGGGTCCTCCAGCGCCTCTTTCACCCGCACCAGAAACGTCACCGCCCCTTTGCCGTCCACAATACGGTGATCATAGCTCAGCGCCAGATACATCATCGGCCGGATCACGATCTGCCCCGCCACCACCACCGGGCGGTCCTGGATCTTGTGCATCCCCAAAATCCCCGATTGCGGCGGGTTCAGGATCGGCGAGGACATCAGCGAGCCATAGACCCCGCCGTTGGAAATGGTGAACGACCCGCCCTGCATGTCGGCCATCGACAGTTTGCCATCGCGGGCCTTGACGCCCAGGGCATTGATCGCCTTTTCGATCCCGGCGAAGGATAACTGATCCGCATCGCGCACCACGGGCACCACCAATCCGGTGGGGGTGCCGACAGCGATGCCCATGTGGACGTAGTTTTTATAGACCACCTCATCGCCGTCAATTTCGGCATTCACGTCGGGCACTTCATGCAAGGCATGGATGCAGGCCTTGGCGAAGAACGACATGAAGCCCAGTTTGACCCCATGCTTTTTCTCGAATATCTCTTTGTAATCGTTGCGCAGGGCCATGATCGCCGACATATCCACCTCGTTATAGGTGGTCAGCATGGCGGCGGTATTTTGCGCCTCTTTCAGGCGGCGCGCGATGGTCTGGCGCAGGCGGCTCATCTTGACGCGCTCTTCGCGTCCGGCGTCGTTGCCGGTGGATGGCACGCGTAGGGCGGTTGGCGGTGCGGAGCTGACGGCTGATGGTTGCACGTATACCGCTGGTGTGCTGGCTGGGGCATGCGCTGGAGCGGCGGCTGCGGCGCGCACCACGTCCTCCTTCAGCACCTGACCGCGACGGCCGGAGCCCTCGACGCTGGCGGCATCCATGCCGTTCTCTTCGAGCATTTTGCGGGCGGCTGGTGCTGGCGGCATGCTGGTCGCGGCAGCGATTGGCGGTAGAGGTGGAACGGGTGTCGGAGCAGCGGCAGCGGGCTTCGGTGCTGCGGGAGCTGGAGCGGCTGCAACGGGGGCAGGCGCAGCGGTTGCGGCGGCACCGTCTTTGATGAAGCCGAGCACGGAACCGACGGCGACGGTCGCACCGGCGGCCACCTTAATCTCGCCCATGACGCCAGCAGCAGGTGCTGGCACTTCCATCGTCACTTTGTCGGTTTCGAGTTCGCACAGCGGCTCGTCGATCTTGATCGCATCGCCCGGCTTTTTAAACCACTTGCCGACAGTTGCTTCGGTGACGCTTTCGCCCAACGTCGGTACTTTAATCTCAACGGCCATGTGCCTCGTGCCCCTCTGTGTTTCTCTCCCTCTCCCCATGCTTTGCACTTGCATGGGGAGAGGGTCGGGGTGAGGGGCGGCAGCAAGCACAGTGCCTGTTGCCGCCCCTCACTCGTGATCAGTTTTTTGGCCCTCTCTCCGCAAAGTAGCGGGGAGAGGGGACTAAAAAATTCAAACTGCTAAACTCTCGCCGACCAGCGTCTTTTGCTCGGCCAAGTGGCGACTGAGTTGCCCGGTGGCTGTCGAGGCGGCGGCGGCACGGCCAACGTAGCGCGGACGGTGACCGGTCATGCCAGCCTGACCCATCACCCACTCGATGTTTGGCTCGATGTAGCTCCACGCGCCCATGTTGCGCGGCTCTTCCTGGCACCAGACGACTTCGGCGTTCGGGAAGCGCTTCAATTCTGCCATCAGCGCGCGGGCTGGGAACGGATACAGCTGCTCGACGCGGATGATGTAGACGTCGTTCTGCTTGGCGGCTTCGCGCGTCTCATACAGGTCGTAGTAGACTTTGCCCGTGCACAGCACGACGCGGCGGATCTGGTTGTCTGGCAACAGATCAATGGCATCCGCGCGGCGCCCCGTGTGCACCCGGTCGGCGTCATCCCAGAGGATGCGGTGGAATGTCGTGCCCGGCCCCATCTCGTCCAGGTTCGAGACCACGCGCTTGTGCCGCAGCAGCGATTTCGGCGTCATGATGATGAGCGGTTTGCGGATCTTGCGCTGCAGCTGGCGGCGTAGGATGTGGAAGTAGTTCGCGGGCGTGCTGCAGTTGGCGACCTGCCAGTTGTCTTCGGCGGAGAGCTGCAGGAAGCGCTCCATGCGGGCGGACGAATGCTCGGGGCCCTGACCTTCATAGCCGTGCGGCAGCAGCACTGTGAGGCCGGACATCCGCAGCCATTTGCGCTCGCCCGAGCAGATGAACTGGTCGAACACCACCTGGGCACCGTTGGCGAAGTCGCCGAACTGGGCCTCCCACAGGGTCAGCGCGTTCGGTTCGGCCAGGGTGTAGCCGTATTCGAAGCCGAGCACGGCTTCTTCCGACAGCATCGAGTTGATAATTTCGAAGCGGCCCTGGTCCGGTGCGACATACTTCAGCGGCGTGTAGCGGCGTTCCGAGACTTGGTCGATCAGCACGGCGTGGCGCTGGGAGAAGGTGCCGCGCTCGACGTCCTGGCCGGAGAAGCGGACCGGGAATTTCTCCCGCATCAGCGTGCCAAGCGCCATATGCTCAGCCATGGCCCAATCGATATCGACGCCGGTTTCGACCATCTCGCGGCGCTTGTCGAGCAGGCGCGTCACGGTCTTGTGGGCGTTGAAATCGTTGGGGATTGCGGTGATGCGGCGGCCAACTTCTTTCAGCACGTCAATGGCGACGCCAGTGTTGCCACGGCGTGCCTCGTCGTCGGACTGGCCGAGGCCCGCCCAGCGGCCGTCGAGCCAATCGGCTTTGTTCGGCTTGTAGCCGTCAGCGGCGGCCAGCTCGGTGTCGAGATGAGCGCGGAAGCTCGCCTTCATCTCGGCGATTTCGGCTTCGGTCAATGTGCCGTCGGCGATCAGCTTTCGCGAATACAACTCGACCGTGGTCGGGTGCGCCTTGATCTTCTTGTACATGATCGGCTGGGTGAATGCCGGTTCGTCGCTCTCGTTATGGCCGTGGCGGCGATAGCAGATCATGTCGATGACGACCGGCTTCTGGAATTTCATCCGGAATTCGGTGGCAATTTTGGCGACGTGGGTCACGGCTTCAGGATTGTCGGCGTTGACGTGGAAGATCGGTGCTTCCACCATCTTCGCGACATCCGTGCAATACGGCGACGAGCGTGACAGGCGCGGGTTCGTCGTGAAGCCGATCTGGTTGTTGATGACAAAATGGATCGAGCCGCCGGTGCGGTGCCCCTTGAGGCCGGAGAGGCCTAGGCACTCAGCTACCACGCCCTGGCCAGCAAACGCTGCGTCGCCATGGATCAGCAGCGGCAATACGGCGGTGCGGTCCGTTGACGTGCAACCATGCTGGTCTTGTTTAGCGCGGACCTTGCCGAGGACCACCGGATCAACGATCTCGAGATGAGAGGGGTTGGCTGTGAGTGACAGATGCACGTTGTTGCCGTCGAACGAGCGGTCCGACGAGGCTCCGAGGTGATACTTGACGTCGCCGGAACCTTCGACGTCGTCGGGCTTGAATGAGCCGCCCTTGAACTCGTTGAAGATCGCGCGCATCGGCTTGCCCATGACGTTGGCAAGCGTGGTCAGGCGGCCGCGATGGGCCATGCCGATGACGATTTCTTTGATACCAAGCTGGCCACCGCGCTTGATGATCTGCTCCAGCGCTGGAACCATTGATTCGCCGCCCTCAAGGCCGAAGCGCTTGGTGCCGGTGTATTTGACTTCGGCGAACTTCTCAAAGCCCTCGGCCTCGATCAGTTTGTTGAGGATGGCGCGCTTGCCCTCTTTGGTGAAGGCGATGTCCTTCTGCTCGCCCTCGATGCGCTGCTGAATCCAGGCCTTCTGCACGGGCGAGGTGATGTGCATGAACTCGACGCCGATCTGGCTGCAATAGGTGCGGCGCAGGATCTTTAGGATCTGCCGGATCGTCGCGGTTTCGAGACCGAGCACCTTGTCGATGAAGATCGGGCGGTCGAGATCGGCATCGGTGAAGCCGTAGGTTTCGGGCTTAAGTTCCTTGTGGACGGCGCGTTCGGTCAGGCCGAGCGGGTCAAGGTCGGCTTGCAGGTGCCCCATGACCCGGTAGGCGCGAATCAACATGAGGGCGCGGATGCTGTCCTGGGTGGCGCGCACGGCACCTGTGTCGGAGATTTGGTTGCCATTCGGCTGGCCAGTCGATTGCACGGTCGCCTGAGTGCGGGCCTGGATTTTGTCCTGGATGATCTTCTGGGAGTCGCCGTAGTCACCGGTCAGCGCACCCATGATATCGGCACTAGCAAGGCCGCCCGCACCGGCTTCATGCAGTGGCCGCCCCCATGAGGGGCCATCGGGACCGTTGCTCTTTTGATCTTCGACGCTGCGGAAAAATTGTTGCCATTCGTCGCTGACGGCACCTGGGTTCGTATCGTACAGCGCCTGCATTTGCTCGACATAGGCGGCGTTGACACCATTCAGGAATGAGGTCCGTGCGAAGGCTTCATTCAGCGCTTGTCGTGACATGAGCGGTCTAAGTCCCGGAAAAATTTGGCGAATGTTCTGGATGCCACGTCAGGCAATCCATCGGCTGGTGCGTGGGAAGGGCGGCAAGAACGTGCTCGCCGTTGGCGTCGGCACGTCTTAACAAATCAACGGACTTCCCCCTACACCAGATCAATGCGGGCTTTAAGCCTGTAAAAAGTGGCAGGTCAACGGCGGTGCACAGGTTTCTAGTGCCACAAAAATAGGCATCTGGACAGACGATATTAACCATTTTACCAGTGAAACCCATGGCCAGGGCACCGTGTACTAATTTCGCAAGAGATTGATCATAACTTCGCGTCAAATTGCAGAGACTATTTGGGGGAGACTGTGATGTTCGCTATAAAACAACTGCTCAGAGGGTTTGCCAATCCGACAGAGCGCGCCAAGATGGTCGCCGAGGACCTCGGGCTCGCCGTGGATAAGCTCTGCGCCAACAAAACGGCCGAAACGGCCTACCTGACAGCGACCTTAGATGGGTGTGCTGATGACGTGATCCGCATGTTGCATCGAGAATACGACACGCAGTTTGCGTCACTGGATACGCTGGACGGCGGACGTCGTAGGTATTCCGTGCTCGAAAGTGCTGTGACGCATGTCATTGACACGACCGACACCACCGAGGTCTGCGAGCAGATGCTGGATCTGTTTGAGGAAGACTGGGAGCTGAACCACCGCTCACCGTTTTCCTCGGCGTTCTACGCCATGCTGCTGTCGAACACGGCGTTTGCCTGGAAGGGCGATGCCACAGACGACAATCTCATCGATCCGCGCTGGCAGAAGTATCAACAGTACCTCAAGCACGCCCGCGCTGTGTTCTATGAGAATGCGCCCAAGGACGACCAGTGCCCGTTCTGGCACCGCATGTACTTTGCTTTCGGCACCGTCGACGGCACCCGTCCACGCGAACTGCAGGCACGTTTTGAGCGGGCGCGGGCTTTCGACCCCGGTGAAGCCGACATTTGTGCCACGCGGATGCAGCAGTTGCTGCCGAGCAACGGCGGTTCACATCTCGAAATGGATGCCTTTGCGATGGATTGCGTCGCCGCCACCCGTTCGGAAATGGGCACGGCGATGTACGCGAAGCTGTATTCTCACATTAACTTCTGGGAGCGGCTGCCGCAGACGCAGGTGAACTATAATGTTCTGCGCAATAGCTTTTTTGACTGGCAGCGGAAGAACAAGTCGCAGTTCGTGACTAATGCGATGGTCAGTGCTGCCTTTGACTTCGACGACCTCGATACCGTCAGCGGCATGTTGGGTCGCGAATGGACTGAGTTCCATCCCGA
>JAYSVA010000032.1:0-11026 GCA_043718785.1 Hyphomicrobiaceae bacterium | reverse complement strand
CAGTACGACAACCACTTCATCGTCGCCGACGACGGCATCATGGGCGGCACCCCGTGCATCCGCGGCACCCGCATGACCGTCTACATCATCGAGGCGCGCGTGAAAGATGGCGATACTCTCGCCGAGATCATGGGCGAGTATCCGCATCTGACACTAGAGCAGCTGAACGCGGCTCTTGAGTATGCGGCGCGCATCCCGTTCGTCGAGCATCCCGACGGGAGGCCGTGGCGGAAAGCGGCTCAGCGGGATGCAGCGGAGTGAAATTCTTCATTGATGAGTGTCTGTCCCCCACCTATGTAGACGACCTCGCGAGACGAGGTTACGCCGATACCGTCCACCCGATGCATGTCGGCATGCTCGGCAAGCGCGACGATCTCGTTGTTCTCGGCAGCAGCAGGCGCAAACCGATAGCTCCTCATGCCCCATTCGCCCGGAGTTTCCGGTCGATCCGGCTGAACACGTCTGCACCTGCAATGGTGCGGCCATCGCGGATCTCGGCCAATCCCAGGTCAAGGGCGGCTAGCGCCTCGGGCGGCGCTGTGTCGATGAACGGTGCCTTGCCCATGCTCTGGGCGAAATCAATCAGCGCATCGAGCTGCTCTTTCGAGAGCGAGCGGGCGGTGTCCGCGAGGATATCTAGCTTTGTCATGCCAATCGGCTACCATTTCGCGGTCGAATTGTCATTCACGGAGCCCCGCCCATGACCCGCCACGTTATTGATTGGTCGTTGTCACTGCAGGGGGGGGGGGGGCGTCGGATCCACAAGGCTTCCGGTGGGTGGCCCGCGCAGTCGCAATCATCGGCGAATAACGCTTCTGAAGACACCAAAGTGATCGAATTATGCCAACAATTGCGTTGTGTGGCTAAAGTGTTACTCGTCATGACAGGTAATCACCTGTTAAGTTTTTGTCTGCACAGTGTGCGGCAAGTCAACAAATTAATTGCATAATTGATATATCAGTATCAGACTAGTCGGCAAGATGATGAGGCAGTACGCGCGCAAGACGGAGCCGTCATATGGTTGAAGCTCAGGATAAGCCTGTCGGACTAGCACCAAATCTGGTGTCAGATCGGCGCATCACAGGTTCGGTGCCAGCTGTCATTCCAAAGCTTTTGTCGTCTCGTGCGATGGCGAGTGTCGCCGCGCTGGCGCCGTCGCTCTACGATGAGATCGCCAGCCTGCTGTTGATCGTTCTAATCCCAGCCGCGTTCTGGTGCGGCGTGATTATCGCGGTACGGTCGCTGTTCGGCCTGGAAACAAGTAGTGCCAGCCTGAGCTGTATCGGCTTGGTAATCGCTGGCTTCCTGCTGATCATCCGCGCCAGCTTGGTGATTGACCGATCAGCCAAACCGGACTGAGCTTACGAACCCCAGCTGCAGGTCAGCGAGCTGCAGACCTTGCGGCCAGCACCCGCATTAAACGTGCAGTTGTCGCGGCCAATTTTGCAGGTGCGACAGCTGTAGGCCGAGATGCACCCACGAAACGTGCCGGTTTTCGTGAAGTTGCAGCGCCGGATCGTCTGGCAATCGCGACCAGCATCGATGCCCGGCGCAACCGATTGCGCCTGAGCAAGTGTGGTCATGGCCGCCAGTGCCACTCCCACCAGTGCCAGCGGTGCCAAAGCAAGTGTCATAAGCCGCATTTGATCACTCCATCTGTAAGCGCCAGCCGTTGCAACTAGGCCCCCGGCCGCACCGCCGCCATATAGTCGGTCATTAGCGTCTCGCAGACCCGACCCGGCTGGTACATATGCGTGCCGATCTCACGAACCGGTGTCACTTCGGCGGCGGTGCCGACGATAAAGCACTCGTTGAAGCTGCCCAGTTCGTCCGGCATGATCGTGCGTTCGTTGACGGTGATGCCGCGCTTTTTGGCCAAGCCGATGACGGTGCGGCGCGTGATGCCATCCAGGAAGCAATCCGGTGTTGGCGTATGCAGCGCGCCATCCTTCGAGAAGAAGATGTTGGCCCCCGTGCACTCGGCGACGTGGCCGCGATAATCATACATCAGCGCGTCGGCGAGACCGGCCCGTTCGGCGCGATGCTTCTCGAGCGTGCAAATCATGTACAGGCCGGTCGCCTTGGCCTTGCACGGGATCGTCGCCGGATCGGGGCGGCGATAGGTGGCGATGCCCATGCGGATGCCGCGCAGCCGCTCTTTCGGGTCGAAGTAGGACCCCCAGTCCCAGGCGGCAATGGCGAGGTTGATCTTGGCGTTCTGCGCCGATACGCCCATCATTTCGCTGCCGCGCCAAGCAATCGGGCGGACGTAGCCATCGACCAGATTGTTGGCCTTGATGACGGCGTTGCAGGCCGCGTCGATCTCGTCGGCGGAATAGGGGATTTCGAAATCCAGCATACGGCCCGACGCGATCAACCGGTCGGTGTGCTCGCGCAGCTTGAAGATTTTGCCGCCATAGGAGCGCTCCCCCTCGAACACGGCGCTGGCATAGTGCAGGCCGTGGCTGAGGATGTGCAGGTTGGCCTCGCGCCATGGCACCATCGCGCCATTGTACCAAATGGAACCATCGCGGTCGTGGAACGGAATGAGGGCGGCCATCGGGTGCTCCATCGGCTCGGGTTTAAGTGGCAGGGCTGATATTAGGGTGCGAGACCATCGCAAGATGCGCAATCTCATGCGGAAATACCTTGCAAGCGGTAACCGCCGCCTCTTAATTAGTCAACATGACGGATCGAACGGCGGCTATGAAGACGAGCGCACCCAAATCTCCTGCAGAGCGGTTCCGCGTGGCCCCGGTGACGTCTGCCGCAACCGAAGCTGAGCATCTGGCGTTCGTCGAGCTGCTGTTCTTCGCCTATCGCGATTTCATTTCTGACCCGGATGCCGTGCTAGCCGATTATGGGTTTGGCCGCGCCCATCACCGTGTCCTGCACTTCGTCAGTCGCCAGCCGGGGTTGCGGGTGGCTGATCTGCTGGATATCCTCAAGATCACCAAGCAAAGTTTAGGCCCGGTGCTGAAGCAGCTGGTGGATCGCGGCTTCGTCATGCAAACGACGGGCGACGCGGACCGGCGCGAACGCCGCCTGCATCTGACCGGCGATGGTGCCGAGCTGGCCGGTCGCCTCAGGGCGCTGCAGACCTCGCGGGTGGCGGCAGCACTGGAGCATGCTAGCGCCGGGGCACCGTCTGGCGCGGCGGCTGCCCGGGCCTTCCTGATCGGCATGATCGCCGACCGGGACCGGGCCGCGATTGAGCGGCTGCTAGACCAAGAAGCGGCGGGCTCTGCCTTAGCGCCGCGCATCACCGATCGGAGTGTGTGACGATGAACGGACCAGCCAACCGTGGCGACCCCCTCCCTGACAATGCCCCGCATGTGCTGTTGGTTGACGATGACCAGCGCATCCGCGAGCTGCTGGCCCGCTTCCTCAGCGAGAACGGCTTTCGCGTGACGCCCGCCGCCGACGCGGCCGGAGCGCGAGCCGCCATGCGCGGTCTGACGTTCGACCTGCTGATCCTCGACGTGATGATGCCCGGCGAAACCGGGCTGGAACTGGCGCGCTCGCTGAAGGGGCAATCCGAAATCCCGATCCTGATGCTGACGGCGCTCGACCAAGTGGAAGACCGGGTGGCGGGCCTGGAAACCGGCGCCGACGACTACATGATCAAGCCGTTCGAGCCGCGTGAGCTGCTGTTGCGCCTGAAAAACATCCTCCGGCGTGGCCAAAGTCGCCCGACCACCGGCGACGAGGTGTCGATGGGTGAATTCTCGTTCCACATCGGCCGCGGCGAGCTGAAGAAGGGCGACGAGTCGATCAAGCTGACGGAACGTGAGCGCGACCTGCTGCGCCAGTTCGCCTTGCGGGCCGGCCAGCCCGTCGCCCGCCACGAACTCGCCAACGACGAGAGCACCGGTAGCGAACGCGCCATCGACGTCCAAATCAACCGCCTCCGCCGCAAAATCGAAATCGACCCGTCCAACCCCGTCTACCTGCAAACGGTGCGCGGCAAAGGATATATCTTGTACACGGATTGAACGGCAACGCTTGCAAACAGTACCTCGACGTTGAGTTCTGGTTGTCCGGCGCGGCGCTATTCATGTTCTCCGTCGCGGCGGCGTCCTGAACCTGTCCGAAACACCTCCGGCTTGACCGCAGCAGTCGTATAGGTGGCGACGGTCACCACAACGGCCGCAATTAGAACGGCATGGCCCAACAGGCTCGCTGCGAGAAACGTGTAGCTGCCAATGGCAACCGAAAACGCGATGGCCCACATCCACGCCAGCACTTGCAAAATCATGTGGCGAACGCCGATATCGGGAATATGTCGAAGCGGGCTTGTTTCATGGTCGAAGATGTAGTTCCAAGCATAGACGATTGACGATCTCATGACTTTTCTCCGGCGAGTTTCAATGTAAACTGGCCATCTCGTTCAACCGAGGCGACGCGATCATGCAAATTTCAAACGCAACTGTATAAATCATTTAATTATTGAACGATCAATTTGGTCTGTTGGATTAAAAAACGATTGGTTTTATTTCACGTGATCGATTTTGCACCAGCAGCACGTTGCGGCAGTTCGCAGACAATCATGTGCGGGACGGTAAGCGCGGCAAGGCCAATAAACACAGAGCTCAGGAACGCTGCGCCCAACGGTAACTGGGAAAAGAACAGTGCCCCGGCAGCGCAGCCGACCAGCGCGATGACGGCGTATGGGGCACCACGTGCGACCAGCAGGCTGACGCGCTGAGCTGACAAGGTGCGTCGGACGTCAACCAGGTGGCGCACGCTGTGCAGTGCGCAGAAATAGATCACAAAGAACGTCAGCGGCGGCAGGACAACCGCCGCCGAAATGACGATGGTGATTTCCTCGCATTGGGCCCGGCGGTCCTGCCAGCGTAGCAGCAACACTGCCGCCGCCACGACAAGAAGCGGGATGGCGGCGAAATGCATCGCCCCGGCGATCACCGCTCCGCCGTCGCTTGAGACGAGCCACGAAAAAATTTGTGCGACGGAGGCTTGGTGAAAGAGGGCCGGTGCGCTCAACAGTGTTGCGCCAACGATGACGCGTTCGACGGGGTGAGTGAAGTTGAGCCAATCACCGCCGAAGTGGTAGGCCGAAAGCAGCAACATCAACACTAGTGCGGCCACGGGCAGCAGCCACCATAATAGCAGCATACCCACAACAATCCCGACGTACCCAACGAGCGAGCGCGTCAGGGGAAAACGTTCAGGGTCGTCCGCCGCGCTGATGAGAAGCTCGATATCGAGGGCTCCATGCGGTAGCCCCATGATGACCAGCAATGCGGCGGTCACCCCTGGCCACTCCAAGACGTCGAGCGGACCTAGTCCTTGGTCAACAATGCACGCCAACACTAACAACGCGCACGCAAAACAGCCGATGCTGGAGCGCGACTGCCCCGTCTCGGCTGCCGTGGACGCTGGCAAGAGTGCTGTGCTGAATGTGGCCATTGAAAGCTCCCACCGTCGTGGATCGATTATCGTGGAAGGCGCCGGACGCGCTCCAGCAGCAGTGAGCAGGGTCTGCGACCATGCCCACTGCGACTTCGGCCTTAGGCTGTTTGCAGTTTCGCACCTTTAGTCGCATCGACTTCGGACTTGCGCATGGCGATCATAAAGATCAGTACGCCGAACACGGCCTTCGCAACGATGTCAGCGATGGTGTAGCCGACCTGGACGGCGACCATGGACGCACGGCCGGAGAAGCCAAGCATCGGGAACACGAACACCACCGGATAGAAGCACCAAGATGCCACGGTTAGGTTGCGCGCGGCGCTGACTAGGCCACGCACGTTGGCAGGCTGGTTGGCGATGGCAGTGCTGAGGCCGTTGTAGAGTTCGTAGACGATGATGGCGAATGGCACCATCGCAAGCGCCCACCACAACCACTTGGTCGAGGCAACGGTGGCAATTTCGCCGGGATACCCAAGAGCGACCATGATTGCGGCGAGCACGCCAAGTTTGACGCCTTTAGACCAGGTTTCAGCTTCGGACAGTCGCATCACCAAAATCAGTTCGACCAGCAATAACGGCACTGTTAAAAGCCAATCGACATAACGATAGGCATCGTTGAATTCTTTGCCGGATGGCTTGGCAATCCCGTTGGCGAGCACGTAGGCTTGGTCCCAACTATCGAATATTCTGAGGTAATGATAAAACGCGATTGCCGTAACGAGCCCGGTTATTGTCATGGCCGTTTTATAGGCATCGGCTACCTGCGAGCGGCCGAGCCAAACGAAAATTGTCGTCGCCCCCATTGCGGCGATTGTCAGCGAAAACGCGTTGTATACCAGCGCAAATTGCGCTGCGGTTAGTTCAGTCATGTGGGTACTCTCCCGAGTGTTGCAGTGCCGTGAATGGCACGCAGCCCGTCATTGCAGTGCGGCAAAGGTGCCGGGCTAAGCGACGCTGCGGCGAATGACACCGCAACGCCACAATTGAGCAACGTCGATGCGGGGTGGCTAGACCACGCGCATACTGCCACGCGGCATTGTTGCGGGTGGCAGCTGGATGATCGTTCTCTAGGCTTTTGGCAGGCTGTCGGGATGTGTGCTGCTTGCGGTCCGGGCCCCCGCTTTAATTTTACCGCCTCGCACCTATATATTGCAGGCAGGATTCGAACGGATGGGAGCTACATCATGAAGCGCATTGCTCTGTTTCTGGCGACGAACATCGCCGTGCTGGTCGTTATTGCCGTCATCGTGAATTTGCTTGGCCTGGGGCGGATCGCCGATTCGAGCGGGCTGAACCTTGGGGCGCTGCTGGCGCTATCGGCGGTGATTGGTTTTACGGGCGCGATTATCTCGTTGCTGCTGTCGAAGCCGATGGCCAAGTGGCAGACCGGTGCGCATGTGATCTCGCAGCCCACCAACGACGATGAGCGCTGGCTGCTGGAAGCTGTCACCCGGCTATCCGCCCGCGCTGGCATCCGCCCGCCCGAAGTCGCCATCTACGAAGGGGCACCGAACGCGTTTGCCACCGGCGCCTTCAAGAATTCGGCGCTCGTCGCCGTGTCCACCGGCCTGCTCCAGACCATGAGCCGCGACGAGGTGGAAGCCGTCCTCGCACACGAAGTCGCCCACGTCGCCAATGGTGATATGGTGACGATGACGCTGGTCCAAGGCGTCGTGAACACGTTCGTGGTGTTCCTGTCGCGGATCGTTGGCTACGTCGTCGACAAGCAGATCAACAAAAACGGCAACGGCCAAGGCATCGGCTATTTCGTCACCTCGATGGTCTGTCAGGTCGTGTTCGGCATGCTGGCATCGCTGATTGTCGCCTGGTTCTCGCGCCACCGGGAATTCCGCGCCGACGCGGGCGCCGCCGCCTACATGGGGCAGCCGAACAGCATGATCAACGCCCTGGCGCGGCTCGGCCAAGTGGAGCCCGGTGAGTTGCCCAAATCCATCAAGGCCATGGGGATTAGCGACAGTGCGGGGATGATGGCGCTGTTTTCGACCCATCCGCCGATCCAGGTGCGCATCGCGGCGTTGCAACGGTTGCAGCAACAACAATCGACACCGCAGTTCCTGCAACCGGGTCGTCGCCCGTTCTGACACGGCGTGCTGGGGCGGGCTATCGGCGAGATCGGTGGCCCGCCTGTCAGTGTGGACTATGTCAGTCTACAAAATACCGCTTGACCAGCGTGACGCTACATGCTACTTTTTCTCTATGCTGCGAAGAGTAATTGAAATGATCGCCCGCTAGCACCCCAGCCTAATCATGCTTGAAGCCTTATCAACCGCCTTGGCCCGCCCGCCGAGCGGTTGATTTGCGTTGGGGTGTTGAGTTTTGCGCGGCCGCGCAGGCTCAAGGGCGGGGTAATGAAACAACCGATAAGTTCCGGAAGGGGGTGGAAACTGGGCGGGATTACCGGGGCTTGCCTGGATCGCAGCTCGGAAGAGGGGTAGTCTTCAATGCAATATATTTCATCGTAAGTTCAACGACTTGTCGGAGGTTGCTATGCGCCGTTTTCTGCTGGTTATGTTTGCCGTCATGCTCAGTGTTCCGGCTTTGGCGGCCGATCCGAAGATCGCCTGTGACAAGGCGGTGACGACGCAGGACCTCAATTTATGCTCCGAACGGGAGCTTCAGGTGGCGGATGCCAAGCTCAATGTGGCCTACAAGAAAGCGCTCGCCGAAATCCGGAAAAGTGAGAACGCCAAGCCCTATGATCCCGCCAGCTGGGAGAAGGCGCTACGGGCCAGCCAGCACGCCTGGATCGCCTTCCGTGATGCTGACTGCAACGGCCTCGTGCCGATGAGCTGGACCGGCGGCACTGGCACCACCGGCGCCGTGCTCGGCTGCAAAATCGAGAAAACCGAGGCTCGGACAAAGGAGCTCCTCGCCATGATCGAGGAGTGAAGGCCGCACGACTGGCGTCAGCTTGGCACGGCAGCGCGCGAAACCTTGCGGACGCGCTCGCGGTGGAAGGTGTAGAGGCCTGCACCGGTGATGGCGGCGATGCCGAGCAGCGACCACGTGTCGGGGATGTGCTGCCAGATGACGAAGCCGAGGATCAGGGCCCAGATCATCGCGGCGTAGCGGAACGGCGCGATGACGGATAGTTCGGCGGAGCGGATGGCGCTAATGGTGCAATATTGGCCGATGAGGGAGAAAAATCCGGCACCGATCATCATGGCGAGTTCTTTGGCCCCGGGCATCGCCCAGGGCGTGAACAGGCATCCGGCAAGGCTGGCCAAGGTGACGACGGCGGAGGAGACCATCATGATCACGGGCGTCGGCACGGTGGACGGGATTTTGCGGGTGGCGATCTCGCGGGTGGTGGCGAGCAGCACGGCACCGACGGCGGCGAGCGCCCACCAGTCGAAGGCGGAGGTGCCGGGTTTGATGATGAGGAGGGCACCAACGAGGCCGACACCAACCGCCGACCAGCGCCGCCAGCCCACGGTTTCGCCGAGAAACAGGGCTGATCCGGCGGTGAGTGACAGCGTCTGTAGCTGGTTGACGCCCATGATGTCGGCAAAGTGCATGCGGGCCAGCGCCGACTGGAACAGCAGCGAGGCGGAGGCATCGGCACCGGCCCGCAGCGCCATGGCCCGGACCATGGCCTCGCGGGTGCGGCGGATGGTGCCGGTGACGATCAGTGCGGCCATCACCACCAGCGTCGCGACGAGGCTGCGGACGAACATCGCTTCGGTGGTCGGCAGGGTGCCAGCGGCCAGCTTCATTAGCGTGTCGGCGAGGCAGAACATCAGGGTGGCCGTCACCATGAAGCCGATACCCCGGGCAGCATTGCTGCCGCCGGGGCCAAACGGAGAAGGCGAGGGCGCAGGCGCTGTGGTGGCGGGCGCGACAGCAGGAGGCGCGAGCGTATCGGTCATGATTGAGCGACCGGCACGCCGACCACGGCGGTTTGAGCATCGCGGCGGCGGACGTGCTCGCGATAGACGGTGTAGAGGCCCGCGCCGATAACGATGGTGACGCCGATCCAGGTGGCACGGTCGGGGATTTCACCGAAGATGAAGTAGCTCCAGAACATCGCGTACAGCATCACCACATAGCGGAATGGCGAGACCACCGAAATCTCACCCGACCGCATGGCGATGATGGCACCATAATAGCCGGCGGAGACGCCGAGGGCGGACAGCGCCAGTCCGGCAACTTGCCAGGCGGTCGGGCGGGCCCACGTCTCGAACGGCAGCAGGCACAGCCCGGCCGCCGTCACGGCGACGACGGACAGGAACACCAGCACGGCGGCGGGAGCGGCGTTGCTGATCAGGCGGGTGGTGAGGTCGCGGATGACGACGAAGCCGACGCAGGCGACGATGAACAGGGCGGCCCAGTTGAAGGCGCTGGTGCCCGGCTTGATGATGATCAGCACGCCAATGAAGCCGACCAAGGTGGCGAGCCAGCGCCGCCAACCAACCGGCTCTTTCAGGAAAATCGCGGCACCGGCGGTGACGGCCAATGGTGTGACCTGACCGATGGCCGCAGCATCGGCGAACGGCAACCGCACCAAGCCGGTGAAGAAGAGCAACGTGGCGGCGGCTTCGGCGAAGGTGCGCAACTGGACGATGGGCAGGCTGATGACGGATCGGATTTGCCGGTGGGTGCCAGTGGCGACGACGATGGCACCCATGATCAACGTTGCGAAGATGCCGCGAATGAACATGATCTGGCCGACCGCCAGTTCTTTGCCGACGATCTTGATGATGGTGTCGCTCGCCACGAAACAGAACATGCAGCCGAGCATGGCGGCGATGCCACGGGCATTGCTGCCGCGCTCAATAGGGAGGGAGGTGATGGGAGCGATAGGGAAGGCTGGCGTGGGCACAGCACCCGGCACAGCCGTGGTTGTTGCCGCCACGGGCGGTGCGTTCACAAGCGTCGCTGTCATGCGTGCCCCTCGATTCGGCTCATAGTGTCGATGCCACCCAACGGTGGCGGCGGCTAGCCCCCAAATCGCAATGCAGCTGCGCGGGGCAGTTTTCAAGCTGGCCCGATGCGGCCACGGCCAGCGTAACGCTCTGGCCGTCTTGGACAATCGCGCTGTTAGGTGCCAACTGTGGCGAGGTTGCGATGGGGCTGCAACTTGCGGTGCGGCATGTGCACAATGTGTTGTGCGCTCTCACTATCGCATGCCAGCGAGCACAACTTTTGCCCCTCCCCCATAATGAGCAGGGCAATCGCGTGTGAAGTTGCCGCATGCTCAAACTGGCGGTTATTCGCCTCCTCCCCCCTCAAGGGCTACGGCATGCACACAAGTGATTCGGCGCAACGAAAAACCAACTAATATCAGATGATTACACAAAATACAGACGGCTGTGTATTTATAAAAAATCTCCCCCTTCTCGTCATGGCCGCGAAGGCGGCTATCCACGACAACGGGACACGGACGCAGTGATGAAGCCAGCCCAGCTCGTCGCGCCAGTTGAATTTATCATTCAACACCATAGGGTTGAAGCTTGTCGTGGATGGCCGCCTCCGCGGCCATGAGTGCGTCCGTGATGTTGCGTTGTCAGGCTGGTGCAAGTCCAGCTCATAGGAGGTCACGACCTGTGTAGTCGGAGGTAACTGCGTCGCA
>JAYSVA010000310.1:0-3367 GCA_043718785.1 Hyphomicrobiaceae bacterium | reverse complement strand
CGCTCGCGCGGGTCGCCTGACGTTCTAAGGAGACACTCATGGCAGCCGTCGAAGCCACCGTCGCTCAAGTCAAACAGCTTGATGTTGACCAGTATAAGTACGGGTTTGAGACGAATATCGAGAGCGATATGGCCCCAAAGGGTCATTCGGAAGAGATCGTGCGTTTCATCTCGGCTAAAAAGGGTGAGCCGGAGTGGATGCTGCAATTGCGCCTGGAAGCTTACCGCCGCTGGCTGGTTATGCCAGAGCCGACGTGGGCCAAGGTCAACTATCCGAAGATCGATTATCAGGATCTCTACTATTACGCGTCGCCGAAGGGCACCGAGGGTCCGAAGTCGCTCGCCGATGTCGATCCTGAACTGCTGAAGATGTACGAGCGGCTCGGCGTACCGCTGAAAGAGCAGGCGATCCTGGCCGGCGTCAAGGAAAGCCGCATCGCCGTCGACGCTGTGATCGATAGCGTGTCTGTGGTCACCACGTTCAAGGCGGAGTTGCGCAAGGCTGGCGTGATTTTCTGCTCGATTTCAGAAGCGCTGAAGGAGCATCCTGAGCTGATCAAGAAGTACCTGTTCACCGTGGTTCCGGCGACTGACAACTACTTTGCCTGCCTGAACGCAGCAATGTTCTCGGACGGGTCGTTCGTCTATATCCCTGAGGGCGTGCGCTGCCCGATGGAGCTGTCGACCTATTTCCGCATCAACGAGAAAAACACCGGCCAGTTTGAGCGCACGTTGATCATCGCCGAGAAGGGCAGCTATGTGTCCTACCTCGAAGGTTGCACCGCGCCGATGCGTGACGAGAACCAGTTGCATGCCGCCGTGGTCGAGCTGATCGCCATGGACGACGCCGAGATCAAGTATTCGACGGTGCAGAACTGGTATCCGGGCGACAAGAACGGCAAGGGCGGCATCTATAATTTCGTCACCAAGCGCGGTGACTGCCGGGGCAAGAATTCGAAGATCAGTTGGACGCAGGTCGAAACCGGCTCGGCGATTACCTGGAAGTACCCGAGCTGCATCTTGCGCGGTGAGAATTCACGCGGCGAATTCTATTCGATTGCCGTGTCGAACGGCTATCAGCAGGTCGATAGTGGCACCAAGATGATTCATCTCGGCAAGAACTCGTCGAGCCGGATTATCTCAAAGGGCATCGCCGCCGGGCATTCACAGAACACCTATCGCGGCCTCGTGTCGGCCCACAAAAAGGCGACCGGCGCGCGCAACTTCACCAACTGCGATAGCTTGCTGATCGGCGACCAGTGCGGTGCCCATACGGTGCCGTACATCGAGGCCAAGAACTCCTCGACGCACTTTGAGCACGAAGCGACGACGTCGAAGATCTCCGACAACCAGTTGTTCTATTGCATGCAGCGCGGGCTTTCGTCGGAGGAGGCCGTCGCCCTGATCGTCAACGGCTTCGTCCGCGACGTGCTGCAGCAGCTGCCGATGGAGTTCATGGCCGAGACGCAAAAGCTGATCGGTATTTCGCTCGAGGGGAGTGTCGGTTAAGCTGTTAACAGGTGTGATAGAAGGGCTAAGGCCATGAGTGAAAATTTGGTACTCGAACAGCTCCGCTTGATCCGCAAGCAAATCGATGATTTGCGCGACGAAGTCCGAGGCTACAAGGCGGAAATGGTGGCCATGCGTCACTATCAGCGCGGGTCCGACATTCGTCTGGAGCATCACACCGAAGATTTAGTCTCTCTTCATTCGCGCGTTGATCGCATCGAGCGGCGTCTCCAGCTCGCGGATGACAAGTGATGCCAACCGCCACCGATCATCTTGCCTATATTGCCGAGCACTTGGGCGACGTTGGCTCGCTTACCCGTTTCATATCTCGCATGGGTGTTATGCAAAATGAGAATGACTTGGTGCTCGAACTGGGCGGACGGCAGCTGCGGATAAGGGCGTCTGATCAGGTTCTTGTGATCGGCAGTGAGGAAGTGGCGCTAGGTGATGATGCGGAAGCAACTCTGAGAAATTTAGCTCCACTGCTCGCAGTGCGACTGTCTCAGATGGACGCGGGGTCCGCTTGAGTGCATAAATGTGACTAAGTCTTTAGTGTTGGTTAACGTCTTTAAGAACGGGGCCTATCCGGGCCAACCAGTACCAAAGATGGGGCACGAAACGACTGAGGGTTCACGGGACACGTTGAGGCAATAGGGCTTCGACCTGTCCATTGTTCGCGGAGATTGCGTTATGGCGCCAGAAATCTGGATGCTCGAGCAAGCGTGGTTGAAGGCTGAGACGGTTGCGGATCGGTCCCGCACGGCGACAATGCGGGCAACGGCCCGGCTCGATGATACGCGCGATAAGGTTGCAGGGGGATTTGCCAAGAAAATCCCGGAAATTAAAGTACTTTTGAGCACGGTGGAAACCACGGTGCAGACGCTGAAAGAGCGTCAGGCCGCCGCTGAACAGCAGGCTGCCGCAATGTTTGAGCGGTTTGAGGCCGCAAGAAGCCGGGAAGTCGGCGCAGTAGGAGAAGTTCGTGCTTGAGATCAAGAATCTGCATGTGAAGATCGCCGACGAAGACAAGGTGATTTTGAATGGCGTCGATCTGATCGTGCCGAAGGGCGAGGTTCACGCCATTATGGGCCCCAATGGCTCTGGCAAATCGACCCTCGCCTATGTCCTCGCCGGTCGTCCTGACTACGAAGTGACGGACGGCGACATTCTCTGGAACGGTGAAAGCATCCTCGACTTGGCCCCTGATGAGCGGGCCGCAAAAGGTGTGTTCCTGGCATTCCAGTATCCGATGGAAGTACCGGGTGTGGCCGGTCTGACGTTCCTGCGCACTGCCACTAACGCGTTGCGCAAGAAGCGCGGCGTGGCAGAACTGACGACGCCAGACTTCATGAAGCTGGTGAAGGCCCAGGGAGCCAAGCTCAACATCGACATCGAGATGCTGAAGCGTCCGGTCAACGTCGGCTTCTCCGGGGGCGAGAAAAAGCGCTCCGAAATTCTGCAGATGGCCCTGTTGGAGCCGACCTTGTGCGTGCTCGACGAAACCGATTCCGGCCTGGATATCGACGCGCTGCGCATCGTCTCGGATGGCGTCAATGCGTTGCGTGGGCCCGACAAAGCTATGCTGATGATCACGCACTACCAGCGGCTGCTCGACTACATCGTGCCGGACAAAGTGCACGTGCTCGCCCACGGCAAAATCCAGATGTCCGGCCCGAAAGAGTTGGCGCTCGAGCTGGAGAAATCCGGTTACGCCGAATGGCAAGGCAAAGCGGCCTGATACTTTGACACCACCCGTGGAATGTTGGGTCGCGCAATTGGGCTTGACCCAACCTACGTCACGGGCTTGTTTTGCGACGAGAAACATTGACGGGAACACACCCATGATCCGCCACCTGAAA
>JAYSVA010000309.1:0-3371 GCA_043718785.1 Hyphomicrobiaceae bacterium | reverse complement strand
CGATGCCGGTGGATTTGCGGCCGCCATGGGTGAAAATCTCCCAGCGGCCCCCTTTGCCTCCGGGCTCACCCGCGCCTGACACACGTTTCGCGTCGATGGCGACGACGATGCACTGCGCACCGTATTTGGCCGAGGCTTCGTTGACGAACTGCGGGCGTGCCACGGCGGCGCTGTTGATCGAGACTTTATCGGCACCGGCCTGCAGCAAACGCCGGATATCCGCCACTTCGCGGACGCCCCCGCCAACAGTGAGCGGCATGAAGCAGCGTTCCGCCGTGCGCTGGACGATGTCGTAGATGATGCCGCGGTTATCGCTAGTGGCAGTGATGTCGAGGAAGCACAGCTCGTCCGCCCCCGCCGCGTCATAGGCGGCAGCAGCTTCGACAGGATCACCCGCATCGATCAGATCGACGAAGTTGATGCCCTTGACGACGCGGCCATCTTTGACGTCCAAACAAGGAATAATGCGTGTTTTCAGCATGTTGTATTGTTCGTTCGCTTAATCAAAGTCGCGATACAGTTCGGCGACGGGCAAGCTGATGTCGAGCCCGCCGAGTGGAATAATCGCGGCGAGGTCGTTAATGATGCGCTGCGGCATCGCTGGCCAGCCATCGGTGCTGCGTGCATAGACCCAAACGCAGGGCTCGTCGGGGCTGGCGATCAGATAGGTCTGCAGCGTGGCCATCGCCATGTACTCAGGCGCTTTTTCGAGGAAATCCACGTCCGTGGTGGACGGTGACAGCACCTCAGCAATGAACAGCGGCGATGTGGTTTCGCGCTCCTTCAAAGCCCGGCCTTTGAGCCGTGGCTCGACCATAATGTCCGGATAGCGCATGCCAAACGGGGTCTGCACGCCAAAGTCATTGGCTGAGATGTGAAATCTCGGCCGGTCGAGTGCGTTGACCAGGAACGCCAGAAGGTTCGTGCTGACCATAGAGTGTCCGCGCCTGACGCCAGCCTGCATGCGCGTCACCTGCCCCCGTGAGAGTTCATATTTGCCGTCTTCCTTGGGCTGGAGCTCGACCCAATCCTTGAATGCCTCAATCTCGGTTGGCGCATCATGGATGACTTCAAACGCAGGCCGGAGCCGCGCCGCTGCATCATGGCGGGGCGTAGTTGGGGGTCTGGTGGCAATGTCGTGGTCCATCAAAAAATTATACCAGAAAGTTATCCCCGCTCATAGCGGCGGGCTTATCCTTTGTTTCAGCGACGAAACACAGCTCAAAGGATAGCACGATGACCAGCCAACCACAGACTGCCTCACAGACCACCGCGCCGACCGCTTCACCGCCACGCAACCGCGCCCCGCTCGACCGTATTGCCCGGGCGGTGCAGCGCCAGCAGCTTGCGGGGGCTGATTTGGCCGAGTTGCGCGTGCATATCGCGCTGTTGGTCGACCTCGAAACCGAGCATAAAATTGTGCGGGCTGGCCTGCGCAATCTCCGAGTTGCAGATACGCAACTGAAGGACATTCAGGCCCGCAATTTCGGCCCCGTCCTGGATGAAACCGCATTCGCGACGCTGCCCAAGCACCTGCGCCGCCGGGTGCTGTTGCGGCTCAGCAATATCGCGAGCCGGATGGATCGGGAGGCGGTGCGGCGCGGCGCCAGTAAGCGGGTGCTGCCTGCCAACCAACCGGTACCGGCAGCATCGACGGACGGTGACATCGACCTGGCGTTCAAATGCGTCCGCGATTGCCGGGCCTGCGAGGCCGTGCCCGACGCCTCAGCGTTTTGGTGCCAGTTGTCACTGGTCGTGTGCCTGCTCAGGACCGTTTTACCGATACTCGCTAGCCGAGGTTCTCCGCCGTCGGAACGGTCCCCCGCAACCCCCGGGAGGCTGCAATGAGCTGCAACGCGTTCGCCGGATCAAGCCGTCCGTCATACAGCGCGCGGCCCGTAATTGCGCCCTCCAGCAGGCCGCATTCCGGGCGGACGAGCGCCTCGACGTCGGCCATCGAGGCGAGGCCACCAGAGGCAATGACCGGGATCGACGTCGCCCGCGCCAGCGCCACCGTGGCGTCGAGATTCAGGCCCTTCATCGCCCCATCGCGGCCGATGTCGGTGAACACGATTGCCGTTACCCCGGCGTCCTCGAAGCGGGCGGCCAGCTCGTGCGTGCCGAGCGTGCTGGTTTCCGCCCAGCCCTCGACGGCGACCAGCCCATCGCGGGCATCAATGCCGACCACGATCTGGCCGGGGAAGAGCTTGCACGCCTCCTTGACCAGGGCTGGGTCGCGCACGGCGATGGTGCCGAGGATGACGCGGCGGATGCCCTTGGTCAGCCACGCCTCGATGGTCGCCAGATCACGGATGCCGCCGCCGAGTTGGGCCGGAATGGTCAGCGCCTTCAGAATCGCCTCGACCGCCGCCCCATTGACGGGCTTGCCCGCGAACGCGCCGTTCAAGTCGACGATATGCAGCCATTGGAAGCCCTGGGCCTGGAAGCTCTTGGCTTGGGCGGCCGGATCGTCATTGAACACGGTGGCATCGGCCATTTCGCCATGCTTCAGCCGCACGCACTGGCCGTCTTTGAGGTCGATGGCGGGGAATAAAATCATTGGGCTATGCTCACTTTTTATCCCCTCGCCCCGCCCTTTGCGGCCCTTGCCGGGAGTGGGAGAAGCGCCATCGAATTGCTATTTTGTTCCGGTGTAAATACTCGTATGATCGAATCAGTCAAGCCGTCATCCAACCAGCCAGATCATGATGTCGACCGATTTATCCTCCGTCATGCCGCCAACGCAACGACCGCCCGTCAAGGCGCTGACGGAGGCGGACGCCGTGGACATCTGGATCAAGCGCTGGCTACGGATCCGCGTCACCGACATCCGCAAGCATTACGGTTGCGACAGCCGCCGCCTCTACGAGGTGTGGGAGCAGACGAAGCATCCCGCCGCCCGCGCCAAGGCCGAAGCCCTGTTCCGCGAACGCTACCCCGGCATCGTCGACCGCATCGACTACGGCGCCCACGTCCGCATCAGCAAGGAAGACGACCCTAACCAGCTGGGGTTGTTTGCGGAGTAAGCTTCCAGCAAGAGCAATAGCCTTCCTCCGTTGATGCCGTTGCTGGGGCTGCGAGCCAACTGCTTCCAGCGAGCCTATCCGTTGACCCTTTGCCGCCCACCTCACAGCGGCAAGGGGGAGGAGGGAAACTGAAAGAGTCATCGGTTTGGCTCGACAGTATGAGTTCCGCCCGAAACGCTTAACCCCAGCCCATCGAAACGCTTGACGCTTTGCCCCCGCGTTGGCTAACGATAGGGCACGTTATCACTCGTGGTGATTTGGCCGGCCGGCTTGCAGCCACGTAAAACAACTCGCTAAAGGGCCGCGCGACCTCGGATCAGCGAGCGCCCGGCCCCCGTTTGGAGG
>JAYSVA010000308.1:0-7426 GCA_043718785.1 Hyphomicrobiaceae bacterium | reverse complement strand
CGAGGTTCTCTTTGAAGCTGCCGCCTTCAGTGGCGATCCGCATCACCGTTTCAGCATTGACGACAGAGCCGAGTGTCGACTCGACGATCTTCGGCACCATATCGCCCTTGAGCTGGCTGAGGATCATCGCGCCAGCGGGACCGGCCTGGGCCTGGAATTTTTCGAGGCCGTCAGTGATTTTCGCGGCGACCACCGGGCGGAGCGACGTGCGGACGCTCGGGAAGTCAATTTTACTTTCGAGCAGCCCGGTATTCTTGACCCCGATAGATTTGTGGATCTGGTAGCCCGACCACGCCGGCCAAGCCACGTAAAATCCGGCCAGTAGAAGTACTGCCAATGCAATGAGCCGCTTCATTGAAATCCCCGATTCATGTTGTGCCACCTGAGGTCTTCTAGTCTGATCGCGCGCTCAAGAAAAGAGAAAGGCCGCATCGCCACCCCGGGGCTGGGGGGCGAGGCGGCCTGGGACAGCTAATCGGGCACAACAAGCAGGCTGGGGCGCGGTGCTGGAGGGCTCGATGCAGCTCTCGCGCCCGGCTGGTTGAACCGGGGCGGATCGGGGTTTATTTCTTCGGGGCGGCGCAGGCGGCGAGGGCTTGATCACGCTTCTGCAGCTGCACTTTCCACTGGTCTGGGCCAACGGTGCCGCACCAGGTGGTGTGCGCCTTGAGGTCCGAATTCCACTCGGCACCGGTCAGATTGCATTTTTGTTGGATGTTCTGCTGCATCTGCTGCAGCGCCATCCGGCCATACATCTCGCAGTTGGCCTGGGCCGAGGCACCAGTTGAGCTGGCGATGGCCGCGAAGCCACCCGTTAGGATTGCAGCGAAACTTAGAGCCGTCGAGCGAACCAGTGCCATGATATTTACCCGTTGTTGTCCCAGATTGGACAGCGTCCTTTCGAACAGTTAGCCCTTGCTGCCACCAGAGTTCAAGGTGGCCCGGAAGTTCGACTGTTCATGATGTCACCATACGGCCAGTGCCATGAACGCGATCTGAATGTCACCTGCGCCTGCCGTTCATCTACAACTTCGTGGTGGCGTTAAAGTTGCAAACGTTGACAGCAGAGAAAGATCCGGGACACTTTTGTAACCGGACGTAAAGATAACGTGATGACAACGGCAACCGAGAACTTTGCGCGTTTGCGGCTGACAGTCGCGCCTGATTTGGATCAGGCAGCGGCAGCCGAGTTGTGGGCGCGCGCTGCGACCGCATCGGTGTTCAATCATCCGGCTTGGTGGGCGGCGGCGCTGGCGGCATTCGGGGCTGGGCGGCGTTTAACGGTGCTGCGTGTCGAGGATACCGGGTCCAGTCGGCTGGTGGCTTTGTGGCCGCTGTGGCGCAAGCAGCTCGGGGCCAAGGAAGGCTTTGTCAGCATCGTCGAGCCGATTGGTGCCCGGGTGACCGACTATGTCATGCCGTTGATCGATGCTGAGGCCGATCAAGCCGAGGTGCTGGAACTGTTGCTCGTGGGCGTTCAGGAGATTTTAGGCGCCCGCACGATGTTTCTGTGGCCCAAAGCCCCGACCCGCTTGATATCGACCGACCGCTTCAACGGCTCCTCCCGGGCGCTCGGATTGCTGGCGTTTTCCCGCGAGCGCCCCTGCCCGATGATGGAGCTGGCCGCCAACTATCCGGCGCTCGAACAGCGCTGGACCAAAAGCCATCGTGGCGATGTCCGGCGACAGTTCAAGCGCTTGGCTGCCAAGGGTGAGGTTAGCCTGTTTGTCGCGGCGACGCGGGCGGAGATTGTGTCGAGGCTGCCGCATCTTTACGCCATGCACACGAAGAACTGGGGTGCGCGCACCGGTTATTCCGAATTCAAGCAGGGTCCGATGGCGGCGTTTGTGGCGCAGCTGGCGGCCGAATTGCCGTTGGATATGCTGCATTATTCAGAGCTTCGGGTGGATAACGTGGCCCTGTCCTGCCACTTTGGCTTCCGGGATCGCGATGCGCTGCTTTGGTATAAGCCGACCTATGAGATCGACTGGGCGAATTTCGCACCGGGCAAGCTGCATATCGCCCGGGTAGCGGAGTGGGGGATTGGCCAGGGCTGCAGCAGAATCGATTTTCTGCAGGGCACCGAACCCTACAAGCTGCAGTGGGCTGATTCTTGCACCGACACGACAACGTGGACCCTCGCCCGCCGCTCCGCCTATCCATTTTGGCTGTGGAATACAACGGTTCGTAACCTAGCTATCGAGTATCGCGTGTAATGGTCGCCCTATTGAACTAGTTGTTGCAGGAAGTCGGGGCGTTGCCCGACTTGAGGATACCACGTGTTGCGTAAGTCCATCGGCATCGCTCTGGTTGATCAGGCTGTTCTCAGCCTGTTCAATCTCGGCTTGAATTTGATGCTGATTGCGCTCGCTGCTCCGGCAGAATTCGGTCGTTACATCTATGCTTCGGCGGTTCTGCTGGTCTGCACGTCGCTGCAAAACGCGCTCGTGAACACGCCGCTCGCGGTCCTGGTGCCAGGGCGCCCCGCCGCAGAGCAGGCCAGTGTGGTCCAGGGGCTGCTGTCGTTCGACGTGCCGTTTCGGATCACCTGCGCGGTGGTTGCCCCGTTGATGTGCCTGCTCACGGACTACAGCCCGGACTTTCTGCTGGCCGTGGCGATCTGCGTGTATTCAGCACTCGGCCGCGAAACGTGGCGGACGGTGGCGCTGGCGTTTGAAAATCCGGCCGAATGCCTGCGGATTGATGGCATCGCGGTGCTTGTTTCGATGGCAGCCACTGCCGGGCTCTGGTCGGTGCTACAGCCTGCTGTGGCCTGCATCGCGGGGATTGCGGTCGGAAACTTCGCCGGCGCTCTGTTGGCTCGCCAGACACGGAAGTTGCAGCGATTGCCAATGCGGGCAGCCATTACCAATTACCGGGCGCAGTTCTGGGGTGACACCCGGTGGAGCCTGATGGGAGCTGGTACGACGGAATTGCAGTACCGTAGCTACGTGTTTACGCTCGAATTCTTCCGGGATACGGCTGTGCTAGCAGGGGTCCAGGCTGGGCGGCTGCTACTTGGCCCGTTGGCGCTTGTGGTCGCGGCGTGGGGTAAGGTTGCCCGCCCGGCAATGGCCCGTAAACTGGCCGAGAATGACCCACGGGGCATGATGGCGATGGCCGCCAGCGGCATGGTCTACGTGCTGTCGGTTGCGGCTTGCTATTGCGGGGCGCTGTACCTGCTTTGGCCGTTGGCCGAACGATGGATCTTCAAGGGCCGCTACGGTGACATCGGGCTGATGACGATGGCATGGGGTGGCTATATGATGGTGGTCATTGCCCACATGGTGCTCTCAGTGCCGTTACAGGCGGCGATGCAACTTAAAGAGCTAGCCCAGGTGACCATTGCCACTGCCTGTCTGACCGGCGTTTTGCTGCTGAGTTTGGCTCTGCCGGTGCCGCCCGTGTTTGCGGTCGTCGCCATGACCATCGGCGAGGTCATCGCGTTGCTGTGGATTCTGGTGTTGGTGCTGCGGCTGGCGGATACCCGCGAGCAGCGCCCAGATGAGTCGCCGGGCGAGCTTCGACCGCTGTTGGTCGAGAGCGCTGCGGCTGTTGGAGTTAGTGGGGCGCTGGCGCGAGCTGAGCCATGAATTCGGGCACTGACAAATCCTCACCGGCGTATCACACCGCAGCTGGCAACTGGTCGCTGAATGACGCACTGCGTTGGCTGGCACCGTTCGTCACGGTGGCGGCAGTGGCCTATCCGACGTTGATCTGGTCGCTGACGGAGGCGCAGGTGGTCAATACCGGCCCGGCCTTGGCTCCGCCGCCGCCAGCTGGCCCGCCCAGTATGATCCTGCGCACCTACTTTCCGCTGCTGCTGGTGCTGGGGGTGAGCGTTTGGCTGGCAAAAGTTCAACGCCTGCCGGTTGGGGCGAGCAGCGGTGTGCGGCACCCAGCGTTGCTGTTCACCGGGATGTTTCTGGCATTCGCCGCGCTGTCCCATACCTGGGCCATCGACCCGGAATTGTCGTTGCGGCGCTGTATTCTGGTGACGTTTATCATCGTCGCTGTCACAACATCCGTGCTCGCCACCGACGATTGGCAAAGGCTGTTTTATGCGCTGTTCTGGTGGTTCGCGCTGGTCGTCGTGCTGAATGGCTTCGCTGTGCTGACTAAGCCGCCCACGCCACTCGGACATGCCGGCATCTACCCGCACAAGAATTACCTCGGCGCTATCTCATCGATGATCATGCTGACGGCGTTGCATATGCTGTTCATCGGGCGACCGCTGGCCCGCGTTGTGGCATTTCTGATGGTGCTGGCGACTATGGTGTTTCTGGTCATGGCCAAGTCCAAGACGTCGCTGGCGCTCAGCCTGCTGACACCGGTGCTGGCGTTCGGCTTTGCCTGGCTGTCGCATGCCTTTCGGATATCGCCCGCCCTGTCGCTGCCGGTCGTGTTTGGGTTTGTCTATTTTGTCTACGCGTTCGGGTCGATCTCGGGGTTCTGGGATTTCGAAGCGATGGCGACCGCGGTTTTTGGTGATCCGACGTTGACACAGCGGACGGATATCTGGGCCTTTGCGTTCCGGATGATGCCGGATCACCTTGTTGCAGGCTTCGGCTACGAAGGATTTTGGGGGGCGGGGCCGGCAAGCCCTAGCTTCCGCGCTGGTGGGCCGGGGTTCGTCGCACAAATGCCGCATGCCCATAACGGCTACATCGATTTGGTGCTGCAGACCGGGTTCATCGGGCTCGCCATTGTCGGCTGCATGATGCTCGCGGCATTGCATGTGGCGGGCAAGGTCGCGCGGTCGTCGCTGGCGCTGGGCAGCTTCACGCTGTCGTACATGGTGTTCTGCCTGCTCTATAATTTCTTCGAGACCACGTATTTCCGCTCGTTTAACGTCAAGCACATGATGATGACGGTCGCGATTGGCCTAGCGGTTGCCTACAACGCCCGGATGAAAAGTGCACAACGGGAGGCGATCTATCAGCCGGGTCGTCCGATATGACAGTTGCGACCGAAACCAGCCTCACGATCACCATCGCCAGTGCCGGTCGCCCATCGCTGGCGCGAACGCTGGCGTCGCTGGCGGCGATGGATAGGCCACCGGAGCTCGTGATTGATGTTGTGATCGCCGATGACAGTGCGGCGGGCCTGGTGGCTGGTATCATTGCGGGATGCGGTAAGCTGCCGTTCCCGGTCAAGGTGGTGCACGTCGCCGCGCATAACGTCGCCATCGCTCGCAATGCCTGCCTGGATAACGCCACTGGCGACCTGCTGGCGATGGTCGATGACGATGAGTGGGTGGCGGCCGACTGGCTGCCCCGCATGCTTGCAGCCATGCGCGAGTACGAGGCTGACTGCGTGTTTGGGCCGGTGCATCCGGTCTATCCGGCAGGCACGCCAGCCTGGATCGTGGCAGCCAATCCGCTGCACGTCGATTGGGGCCACCGTGGCCGCCGTGTGCAAGTCGGCCGCAGTGGCAACACGCTGGTGCGGCGCGCGATGATCACCAAGACCGGCACTCGATTTGACGCCAGTCTCGGTCGCACCGGCGGGGAAGATACGCTGTTCTTCCACGCACTCAGTCGGGCCGGTGCGGTGATGGTCGTGACCGATGACGCGATGATCCACGAAGACGCGCCGCCAGCCCGCGTCAACCTGCACTATTTTCGCCACCGGGCGATACGGACCGGGCAGATTTACGGCCGGTTCGTGTTGGCCACCGGCACCCAAGGTCGTGCCGCTCGGGCGAAGTTTTACAGTGGCGCAGTTGTGAAGGCCGCAGCCGGGTTGGGCTTGGCAGGTCTGCTATGGCCGTTTGACAAGGCGAAGGCGCTACCGCTGGCGATCCGCGGCTGGATGAATGTCGGCAAGCTGCGCGAACTCCTTCAACTCGATCCGCCGCATATGACTTGATGGGTCGCGGCGGCGGTTAGTCTGGTTGAACGGCGGCTTGAGCGGCAGCACCGGGTTTGAAGGCCTTGGTAAGGGCTTCGGCGATGCGCACGCTGTCGAGGTCGTCTTTGTGGATGACATCGATGGCACCGGCGGTCATCAGCAGGGTTTGGCGGGCGCGGTCGACTTCGCCTGAAATGATGATGATCGGCCCGGTGTAGCCAGCGCGACGCAGGAACGGGATGGTGTGCGAGGCGTTGTCACTTGGCTTCAGGTAATCGTCCAGGAACACCACTTCAGGTTTGCGCTCAATCACGCAATCGACGGCGCTGCCCAGGGTGGTGGCGCGGCGCTGCGTCAGACCATAACCAAGCATGACGTGCAAGGTGGCCCGCAGGCGGTCAGCGGCGGCGGTGTCATCCTCGACGATCAGGATGTCCTTCAAGGAGGGCAAGCCTTGACGGGTCTTGATCACGTCGCTCTTGCGGGTGAGAAAATCACCGCCAACGCCATTGGCGCCCGAACTCGATTGACCTGTGCTCATCGCCATCACTCCTAAAGTCCGCCAATGCAAAAAATTCCGAGGCATCCCGGATCGGCGAGGTAATTGATACCATTTCCTGCTCCACAGGATAACTGACTTTTTCGCAAAGCGAAAGAGCGACGTTGATTATGTCAGAATTGCGAGGGGCCATTCGACGCGGAACGTCGTTCCACGCTGCTGCTGCGGGTCGGAGATGACGTCAAGGCGCGCGCCCACAACGTCAATCGTCTTGCGCACCAGAGCCAAGCCGATGCCGTGATGGTTATCCGATTGGTTCTCCGACAAGGTACGGAACGGCAGGAAAATCGCCTCCTGGTGGTCTTTCGCAATGCCCGGCCCGTCATCGCTGACATCAATCCGCAACGACTGGCGCTGCATTAAGGCGCGCACCACGATGGCACCAACGCTGCGGTCATGATGCAGCACAGCATTGCTGACGAGGTTGCGCAGCACGAGATCGAGGGGGGCAGCCAGCGTATCAAGCACTGGCCACTCCCCGGCGATGCTCACCTGCATGGTCGGCTCACGCGGGACGGATTGGATCAGCCGTTCCACCAGCGCACGGGTATCGATGCGATCGATGGCTTCGACCTTACGGCCAATTTTCGAATAGGCCAGCAACTCGGTCAGCATCGCTGCCATCCGCTTGGACTGGGCGCGAATGGCGGCCAGATGCACTTTCGGGTCCTGGCGCCCGGGTGCATCAACGGGGCTGTCGAGTGACAACTCAAGGTCGTCGGAGAAATAGCGCATCGCCCGCAGTGGCGCTTTCAGATCGTGGCTGATGATATAGGCGAACTCGGCGAGGTCGCGGTTGGCCCGCGTCAGTTCCTGATTAGCCACCGCCAGTTCACGGGACTTGGACGCCAGTTCGGCCTCGACCATCATGCGTTTGCGGACCTGCTGGGCCAGTCCGATTTCGAGATCCCCGGTTGACAGCACCTGCGATACCAGCAGCAGAAACTGCCGCTCCCGTTCGATCCAGTAGATATGCAGGTTCATCCGCGAGGTCGGCTCGTCGGCGCTCGACAT
>JAYSVA010000307.1:0-7435 GCA_043718785.1 Hyphomicrobiaceae bacterium | reverse complement strand
CCTCCGCTGCTTCGTTGGTCTGGCGTTTATCGGAATGGCTTTGCACCAATGCGGTCATGTCAGTGCCAGCTTGTTTGCCGTAGGCGTAGTTGAGCGCGCAAGCCTTGGTTTCGGCCATCGCGATAGGGCCGTTCTCCAGTAGCTGCGCCACCACTTCAGCACCGCGCGCCTCAAGCTTATCGCGTGGCACCACCTCATGCACGAGGCCGATGCGGCGGGCCTCATTGGCGTCGAACCGTTCGCCGGTCAGCGCGTAACGCCGCACTTGGCGGATGCCGATGGCGTCGTTGAGCTGCGGGATGATAATGGCGGCGGTCAGCCCCCAACGGACCTCGGATATCGCGAATTTGGCGTCGTCGGCGGCGATCACGACATCGGCTGCGGCGATCAGGCCGGTGCCGCCGCCAACGCAGAAACCCTGCACCAGTGCAACTGTTGGTACGGGCAAGCGATTGAAGCGATCGACGGCCAGCGCCGTCAGGCGTGATGCTTCAATGTTGGCGGCCGGTGGTTGGGCGCGCACGCCGTTCAGCCACTTCAGATCGGCGCCGGCCTGGAACTGTTTTCCGGCCCCAGCAACGACGACAACGCGCAAGCCCGTTGCTTGGCCCAATGCGTCCATGCAGTCATGCAGACCTTGAATCAGGTCGCCATTATAGGCGTTGCCGACCTCGGGCCGGTTCAAGGTAACGGTGGCAACGCCGTTGGTCGCGAGAGTCCAGAGAACAGGATTGTTCATATTTGACACCTGAGGAGTGTGAAAATTGCAATTTGATGTGGATAGCGGAACCAATTTTCTTTTGTGCGTTCCCGGAGGGTTGATTTGCCGGCATCATGACCCACTTATTGTGCAGGGTGGAAAGCTGATTTTCTGAGTTGAACCACGTCGTGGGATAAAGACATACACCGTCACTGCAATACAGGGCCGCATCGGGCGGGCATGTCGATAGGTCTAAGCCCCGGTAATTGGTCTTTTTTTCGCCAGATCTGGCTGATCCATGTAGCTCGTGCGTTGTCTAATGGGGTGATAACCGTTAGTTGATTTGCTGAAACCGCAGGACTTACTGAAACCATGGCGTTGAACCGCCACAGGCCTGCGCAACCGAGACGTCGAGATGCTGAAAAAAATTCCGGTTGCCAATGCTGACTCAGCAGACCCGTGGCGTTTGACGCGGCGTCGTCTCCTGACCGGGGCCGCATTCCTAGGTCTTGGTGCTTCGACAGCACAGGCCCAAGACGCGAGCTGGCTTGACGGCATCTTCGGCAGTAATCGGGCGTCCGCGAACAGCTCCGCTGATCGGCCGGATCGTAAAGTTGAAGCGCTGAACGACCTGCGCGCGGATGCGGTGCCTTGGCGCAGCGACCAGATGCTGGAGAATGTTGAACGGGCGATTGCTCGCTATACCCAGATTGTCGAAAAAGGTGGCTGGCCGGTAATCCCGCCGGGTCCGATGCTGCGTCCGGGTGATGAGAGCGATCGCGTCGGGCTGCTGCGTCGCCGTCTGTTGGCGAGCGGCGATCTGCCGCCACGTGGTGGCAACAATAGCTACAGTTTCGATGATGCGCTCGAAGCGGCGATGCGCAACTTCCAGGAGCGGCATGGGTTGCGCGTGACTGGCCGCATGGAACAGTCGATGATTCCGCAGCTCAACATCACGGCGGCAGCCCGACTTGAGCAGTTGAAGCGCAACCAGCGCCGCCTTCAGGAGTTGATGCAGGGCCGGATCGAAGACCGCTATGTGATGGTCAACGCGGCCGCGTTCCAGCTTGAAGCCGTTGAAGGCTTCGAGGTGCGGCAGCGCCATCGTGTGATCGTTGGCAAACCTGAGCGGCAGACGCCGGAAATCAAGGCGACGATCCGTGCACTCAACTTCTTCCCGTACTGGAATGTGCCAGAGAGCGTGGCGACGCTGGATCTCATTCCGAAGCTGCGCAAGGAGCCGGAATATCTGACCAAGGAACTGATCCGCGCGTTCAATGGTTACAAGGGACCGGAGCTGGATCCGACGGCGATCAATTGGAACACGGCGGATGGCAAGGTCGTCAAATTCCGCCAGGATCCAGGGCCGCAGAACGCGCTCGGGCTCGTGCGCATCGATATGCCGAACTCTGAAACCGTGTACATGCACGACACGCCGATGAAGCCGCTGTTCACGCAGCGCTCACGTCCGTTTTCGGCTGGCTGCGTGCGCGTCCAGGATGTGTTCAAGCTTGTCGAATGGATCGCGCGTCATGAAGTCGGCTGGGATAAGCCGGGCCGTGTTGCTGACGTGCTAGCCGCCGGGCAACCACTTGACTTGACGTTGACTCGTCCGATCCCGGTGTACTTCACTTACATTACGGCGTGGGCCGAAGCGAACGGCCGCATCGAGTTCCGTCCCGACGTGTACGGTCGTGATGGTCTGCCGCGCGAGAGCCAGATCGACCCGGATGCCCCGCCGCCGCCAGCTGGCATCGCCGCGCTGGCCCCTTAAAATCGGTCCAGGGCGAGCCCTGGTGTGGGATGCTCGAAGGGAGCCACGCTCCCTTCGACTTTCAGCCGAAGGCTGAACTTATCGCCGCCAGCCGTGCCCGCGCTGCCGTCGCCTCAATGAGCAGTTGCGCATAAATCTCCGCTACGGTCTGCGTGGCCTTGGTGAAGGCAATGCTTTGCCCCATCGATAGGACGCCGCGGTTCCAGTCACCGGTGTCGTAGGCAACTTTCTGATGTGGACCCGCGACGAACGGGCGATAGCGCTCATAGTCGGTCTCGCCGACGGCTTCCAAGGCGGACACGCTTTGCGCATCCTGGTTGTCGAGCACGCGGTAGGTGTTGCGGAACGTCTGCATAATCAGCCGCGACGACGCCTCGTCCGCCTCGATCATCCGCTGCTTGTAGGCCGCATGCGCGTTGATCTCGGTCGCAGCCAGCATCCGGGTGCCGATGAGCACGGCATCCGCCCCCATCGCAAGGGCCGCCGTCACTTGGCTGCCGTGACCGATGCCGCCACCAATGGCCAGCGGCAAGTTGATTTGACCAGCGGCGAGCGGTGTCTGCACCATCGTGCCAACCAGCGCCAATCCGGGATGTCCGCCGCACTCCGCACCAACGACGGCGACAGCATCAACGCCGAGCCTGCCCGCACTCATTGCATGCCGCACGGTTGAGGTTTTGTGCATCACCTTGGCCCCCGCTTCTTTCAATGCGGGCAGGAAATCCTTCGGCGGCAGTCCAGATGTCTCGAGCGCGCGCACACCTTCCTTCAGCAGAATATCCAGGTGCCCCTTGAGGAACACGTTCTCCTCAGGTCGTGGCGTCAGATACAAGTTGACCCCGAACGACTTGCCGCCAGTCAGTGCCCGGCACTTCTGCAGCTCAGCCCGGAACGCGCCTGGGTCGGGAAACGTCCGCGCCGTGATGAACCGCATGCCGCCCGCATTGACGCTGGCCGCGACGTAGGCCGCATCCGACAGCCACATGAGGCCACCGCACAAAATGGGGTGCTCAATGCCGAACAGCTCAGTAATTCGCGTTTTGAACGGTGGCATCAGGTCGTCGCTCCAACAAAATACCCGGCGATAAACCGTTGATATATCTGCGTAAGTTGTTCAAGATCGGCAACGGCGACGTGCTCATCGACTTGGTGGATGGTCTTGTTGACGAGGCCGAACTCGATGACCGGGCAATAGGCTTGGATGAAGCGCGCGTCAGACGTGCCGCCGCCGGTCGTCAGTGCTGGCGTGCGACTGGTAACAGCGTGGACGGCATCGCGCATGGTCTGCACGAGTGGACCGGGCTTCGTCAGGAATACGTCGCCGGTGCCGGAGAATGAGACGTCGTAGCGGGCAGCGATGCGCTCCGCTCCTGCGTCGAGCTGCAGTCGCACCCACTCCTCTAGCGCTGGACGTCGCCACTGGTCGTTATAGCGGATGTTGAATTTTGCCCGCGCTTCCGAAGGGATCACGTTGGTCGCCGTGTTCGGGGCCGAGATCACCGTGACTTGCAGGCTGGACGGTTCGAAATCCGGCGTGCCGTGGTCGAGCGGGTTGGAGGACAGCCGGTCAATCAGCCGGGCAAGCTTCGGCACGGGGTTCTCGGCCTGATGCGGATAGGCTGCGTGGCCTTGCTTGCCATGAACGATGAGCTCGCCATTCAGCGAGCCGCGACGACCGATCTTGATCTCATCACCAAGCGCGTTCGGGTTCGATGGCTCGCCGACAACGCAGGCATCGAGTTTTTCGCCGCGCGCGCTGAGGGTTTCCAGCATCTTCGCCGTGCCGTTGATCGATGGGCCTTCCTCATCGCCGGTGATCAGCAGCGAGATCGAACCTCGCATTGTGCCGCCAGCGGCTTGATGGCGTGCAACCGCTGCGATGAAGCACGCAATCGCGCCCTTCATATCGACAGCACCGCGCCCGTAGAGGAAATCGCCGTGGATCTCCGCCCCGAACGGCGGGCGCTTCCACGCCTTTTCATCGCCGAGCGGCACGACATCGGTATGACCGGCGAAGCAGAGGTTGGGGCCTTGCTGGCCAAGCCGCGCATAGAGGTTGTCGACGTCCGGCGTGCCCGGCTCGCTGAATGGCATGCGCTCCGTGGCGAAACCGAGCGGCTGTAAAACCTGCTCTAGCAAGGTCAGCGCCCCGCCTTCCGCTGGCGTGACGCTCGGGCAGCGGATCAGCGCTTGCGTCAGGGCAATAGGGTTTGTCGCATCGGTCGTCGGCATTGTCGTGTCGGGCTCCGCTAAAGCAAAACGGTCGCCCCCAGAGGAGCGACCGGTTCAGTTATAGTGAGGTCAACTAGTGAGGCAAGCAGCGCTTACCCAGGTTGACCGCCGTCGCGATGCATGCCCCAGCGATGTCCGCCGCCGTGTCCGCGCTTACCGTGTCCGCCGCGCATGTCGGCCATGACGGCTCCGACAACCTTCTTCTGGTCTTCGGTCAGCGCGGCTTCGAACGGCCCGAACACGGTGGCAAACGCTTTGGCGGCTTCGGCGCGACGGCCCATCCTCTCGCCCATCTTGGTCATGCGCTCGGTCATTGAGGGGCGCGCATCGCCGGGTTTGCGGTTGGCCCATTCTTCCGTCATTTTCAGGCGTTCAGCCTGCCGCTCGCGGATTTTTGCTTCGACGGGTGCCCACAGCTTGAGCTGATCAGCATTCAGCTTCAGAGCGGCCAGCGCACCGGCGATTTTGCCGTCCTGCAGACGCTGGATCGTATCAGCGGACGGCCGCTCGCGCTTGAACATCCCGCGTCCTGGCGCTTCGCTGGGAGCAGCGCCCGGTGCCGGAACCGGAGCGGTTTGCGCGAAGGCAGCGGTCGCCGCGACGCCTGCCAGCAATAGGGCGCTCAGAATTTTGGTGGTCTTGTTCATGGGAACTCCGTTGGCTCTACGAGGCGGGTGCATCGTGCATCCGATACCTGAGATAACGGCGCTGACCATGAAACCCGTCGGCTGCGGGTTGAGGAAGTCACCACATTACGGGAATTTAACTTAATCCGGCGGGAGCGCGATCCAGCTTCGCCATTAGCTCCTGATGCTGGTTGTTAGACTCGATGATCATGATCTTCTGCCAGACCTTCTGAGCGAGACTGGCAGTCGTCCGCTCGATGTCGTTGACGACGTCAATGATCACAGGTGACGGCAAGCCTTGCGCGTACAACACGGCGATCTTAGCCGTTAGCGACAGCATCTCCGAGCAGTAGTCGAGGTAACGGGTGAGCTCGAACTGGGTCAGTGTGCGATCCGGCGATGATGGTGTCGATGATTTGTTAGAGATCGACACCGTGACCGCCGGATCCTTGGTCAGCTGGTGCATATCAATAACATGGACGATGGAGCGCAGCTCATGCAGCGCTTTCAGTGCCTGCCGCCGCTTTTGCCGCGTCTCCAGCGACACCAGAAAGTAGGTCGCGGCGCTAATCAGCACGATGATGTTGAAGCTCGCGTCGATACCTTGGATGGTGCTGTAAAGATCATCGGTCGTCTTCGTCGATAACATGATCATGCGTGCGACAAAGGCGAGCGCGATGAAGCCGAGCAGCAGCAGCAATCCAATAACAGCGCGGGTGAAGATCGCTGGACGAGCGATCCGTTCCACCCGCGCCGAGGTCTGCTGGGCGATCCCAGTTAGCTCTGCACACACTGTTGCCAGCCCGGCACCGGGAAAGCGCTCTTCAATCCGCCGGGTCAACCGCTCTAGCGACATGACGATGCGCTCGGGATCGAGTGTTTGGTACATGCGGCCCCCGAAGTCTCTAACCTCTCGATGTGAACAGACTGCCAAGTCAGTCCCGCAGCAGATCGTTGATGGCGGTTTTGCTGCGGGTCTGTGCGTCGACAGTCTTAACAATGACGGCGCAGTAGAGCGACGGCCCCCAGTTTTCGCCGGGCAGGTTCTTGCCGGGCAGGTTGCCGGAGACGACCACCGAATACGGCGGCACTTCACCGACGTAGATCTTGCCGGTGGCGCGGTCGACGATCTTGGTCGAGGCGGACAGGAACACGCCCATCGCCAACACCGAGCCTTCACGGACAATGACGCCTTCCACGACTTCCGAGCGGGCACCGATGAAGCAGTTGTCCTCGATGATCGTTGGGTTGGCCTGCAGCGGCTCGAGCACGCCGCCGATGCCAACGCCGCCGGACAGGTGGACGTTCTTGCCGATTTGGGCGCACGAACCGACCGTGGCCCAAGTGTCGACCATGGTGCCGCTGTCGACGTGCGCACCGAGGTTGACGAACGACGGCATCAGGATGACGCCCGGCGCGATGTAGGCGGAGCGGCGAACAACAGCACCCGGGACAGCGCGGAACGAGGCTTTCTGGAACTGCTCAGGGCTCCAGCCATCCCACTTCAGCGGCACCTTGTCGAAGCCGTAATCGCGGGACTTATCGCTGCCATTGACGAACGGAATGGGCGCGCTGTCGGTCAGGCGAAACGACAGCAGCACGGCCTTCTTCAGCCACTGGTTGACGTGCCAGGCGCCTGTTGCCGTCTTCTCAGCGACGCGGGCTTGGCCCGAATCGAGCAAATTGAGCGACGTTTCCACCGCATCGCGCACCGCGCCCTTGGTGGCGGTGTTGACTTTATCGCGGGCATCCCACGCGGCTTCGATGGTCTTCTGCAGGTCGGCGTGAGTAGCTGGCATAGTCGGGCCTCGTGTGGCTTGCTGATACGATGTTGCCTTGTCGCGCGCGGCGGGGCGGCCTGTCAATCCGAGGGGCCTGGCCGAGGCAAGCCGGGTTTGACGCCTCCTTGCACGCCCTATATCCGGCCGCTCGAGACGAGCGCCGGGGTTCAGGGCAAAAAAGGGGCGAGGCAGCGGATGCCGCTGGGTCTTCCCAAGTGGTAGCGAAACAGCATCGGCTGCCTCTGCATCGAGCAAAGCTGCGGCGCACGTGCCAGAGTTTCTGGGGCTTTCCCCGGCCCACGCTTCCGTAAGGCCCTGCACG